>NZ_JAIHAO010000027.1:0-24397 GCF_020054765.1 Caloramator sp.
CTACCCTCGCGATGCCATCGTCCTGATGGCCGCTCGGCTCGGCACGTCCTGTGCCGAATTACGGACTTTTTCAAAGTCGAAAAGCTAAGAATTGCTAAATCTCAAGAAAGAGCCTATCGAAATCCTTTCATGGGGCTTTTTCATACTTTAGATAGCAATTAGGTTTGTTAATAATTTTTATGAATAAATCTAAATAATTTTATTCACGGCTTTATTTATCCTTAATATTGCATATTTTTATTATAAATGTTATCATTACATAATGAAATTACAAATGGAGTGAAGCGTATGGAATACCAAAGAAAGAATATAGTAGTTACAGACGTTGCAAGAAATAGCATAGCACAAAAATATGGTATAGAACCCTTTGATGAGATTATTTCAATTAATGGTGTTGATGTATTAGATACTATTGAATACAGATATATAACCACAGACAGTAATATTAATATAAAACTAAAGAAAAAAAATGGAGATATTAAAGAAATATTAATAAAAAAAGATCCCTATGAAGATTTAGGTATTGAGTTTGATGATCCTAATATCAATAATCCAAGAAGATGTTCAAATAAGTGTATTTTTTGCTTTATAGATCAGCTACCTAAGGGTATGAGGGATACTTTGTATTTTAAGGATGATGATTCAAGACTCTCCTTTTTACAGGGTAATTTTATAACTCTTACAAATATGAAAGATGAGGATATAGATAGAATTATAAGGTTTAAAATCAGTCCAATAAATGTTTCAGTTCATACTACAAATCCAGAACTTAGGGTTAAAATGTTGAATAACAAAAGGGCCGGAAAGGTTTTAGAATATTTAAAGAAGCTAACTGATGCAGGTATAAAAGTAAACTGCCAAATAGTATTATGCAAAGGTATAAATGACGGAGAGGAACTTGAACGCACAATAAGGGACTTATATACTATGTATCCTAATATATCAAATGTGGCAGTTGTGCCTGTTGGAATAACTAAGTTTAGAGAGGGATTATACCCATTACAATCCTTTGATGAGGAGTCTTCAAAAAAAGTAATAGAACAGGTTGGAAAGATACAAAATGAGATTGAAGGAGAGATTGGTATACCCTTTGTTAGATTGGCGGATGAATTCTATATAATGGCTAAGGAAGAATTACCAAGCTATGAACACTATGATGATTTTGAGCAGCTTGAGGATGGAATAGGTATGATTAGATTTTTTGAAGGATGTGTTGAGGGTGACATTGATTATTTTGAATTTGACGGCAGGGGTAAAAAGTTCTCAATAGCAACAGGTGTGTCAAGCTATAATTTTATAAAAAACATTTCAGAAATGATTAATAGCAAATTTAATGTAGATATAAAGGTTTATCCTATTATAAATAATTTCTTTGGAGAAAAAATAACAGTAACAGGTCTTTTAACTGGAAAGGACTTAATAGAACAGCTAAAGGGCAAAGTTGATGGCACAGTGCTTTTATTATCATCTAATATGTTTAAGGCGTATGAAGATGTATTATTAGATGATATTAGTATAGATGAACTTAGTAAAATACTAAATGCTAAAATAATAAAATGCAAGTTTACAGGAGAAGACTTAATAAAAAATATAGAGCGTGAGGTGATAGAATGTCAAAGCCGATAGTAGCAATTATAGGAAGACCAAATGTTGGTAAATCTACCTTGTTTAATAGACTGGCAGGTAGAAGAATTGCAATAGTTGAGAATACACCAGGAGTTACAAGAGATAGATTATATTGTGAAGTCGAATGGTTAAATAATAAATTCACATTAATAGATACTGGTGGAATTGAGATGGATAGTGAAGATATTATATTAAAACAGATGAGGAAGCAGGCAGAAATTGCAATAGAAACAGCAGATGTTATTCTTTTTATTGTTGATGGTAAAACAGGAATAACAGCAGATGATTATGAAGTTGCAAATATGCTAAGAAGAACAAATAAACCTATAGTGCTTGCAGTTAACAAGATAGATAATATAGAAATGGAGAATAATAAATACGATTTCTATAACCTTGGGTTAGGAGAACCTATTTCAATTTCCGCAGCCCTTGGATTAGGACTTGGAGATATGCTGGATGAAATAGTAAAGCACTTTAAAAAGACTGGGGACGATGAAGAGGAATCTGCTGAAATTAAGGTTGCTATTATTGGACGTCCTAATGCAGGAAAATCGACCCTTTTAAATAAGATAGTTGGAGAAGAAAGATCAATTGTAAGTGATATACCAGGAACGACAAGGGATGCTATAGACAGCTATGTTGAAATTGGTGAGGATAAGTTTTTATTTATAGATACAGCAGGTATAAGAAGAAAGAGTAAGGTTAAGGAAGATGTTGAAAAGTATAGTGTTTTAAGATCAATAACTGCAATAGAAAGAGCAGATGTCTGTCTTGTTATGATCGATGCCAATGATGGAGTAACAGAACAGGATGAGAGAATAGCAGGATATGCTCACGAGGCGGGGAAAGGTGTAGTAATTGTTGTAAATAAATGGGATACTATTGAAAAGGATGATAAAACAATAAATGAATTTACTAAAAATATTAGAAGGGATTTAGCTTTCTTAGACTATGCACCAATAATATTTATATCTGCTAAAACAGGTCAAAGAATAAATAAACTTATAGAACTTATAAAATATGTTGCAGACCAGCATGCTATGAGAATAAAAACAGGTGCTTTAAATGAAGTAATTAGCGAGGCTGTGATGATGAAGCAGCCACCGATTGAAAAGGGTAAGGCACTAAAGATTTATTATGTTACACAGGTATCAACAAAACCTCCTACATTTGTTTTCTTTGTTAATGATCCAGAGATAGTTCATTTTTCCTATGCAAGATATCTTGAAAATCAGTTAAGACAGCATTTTGGATTACAGGGAACACCAATTAGATTTATATATAGATCAAAACAGGAGGATTAATATGAAGGTAGGTATTTTAGGTGCGGGAAGCTGGGGAAGTGCAATAGCTATACATTTAGCTAAAAAAGGATATAGTGTTGAAGTTTGGGATAAAAATAAGGATTTATTAAAGGAGATAAATAATAATCATACTAATACAAAATATTTAAAAAAGGTAGAAATTCCAGATGGTGTAAAGGGAGTTTTAGAGCTTAGTGAATGCATTAAGGATAAAGAAATAATTGTATTTGCAGTTCCTTCACATGCTCTTAGAATTGTATGTAAGCAGGCAAGTAGCTTTTTAACAGAGGGACAGATTATAGTAAGTTTAGTTAAGGGACTTGAAAATACCACATATAAAAGGATGTCTGAGATAATAAAGGAAGAATGTCCAAACAATGAAGTAGTTGTTTTATCCGGTCCTACCCACGCTGAAGAGGTTTCTGTTGGAATTCCAACAACTATAGTAGCAGCATCTGAAAATATAGAATCTGCCTTATACATACAGGATATTTTTATGGATTCAAATTTTAGAGTATATACAAACACTGATGTTGTTGGAGTTGAGATTGGTGCAGCTGTAAAGAATATAGTTGCACTTGCTGCAGGTATATCAGATGGTTTAGGCTATGGAGACAATACTAAGGCTGCTTTAATGACACGTGGTATTGCAGAAATAACAAGACTTGGTGTAAAGCTTGGTGCAAATCCAATGACCTTTGCTGGTCTTGCTGGAATTGGAGATTTAATAGTAACTTGTACAAGTATGCATTCAAGAAATAGAAGATGTGGAATTCTGCTTGGTCAAGGTATGGATTTAAAGTCTGCTATGGATAGTATTGGTATGGTTGTTGAGGGTGTTCACGCAACAGAGGCAGTATATAATTTAGCAAAGAATGTAGGTGTAGAGATGCCAATTGTAAATGCCCTTTATGATGTATTATTTAATAACAGAAACCCACGAGAAGCAGTTAATGAGCTTATGACAAGGGATAAAAAGAGCGAATTAGAAATAATGATTTAAACAAGACCTTTTTAGATTGTTAGAAAATCTAATTGTTAGTTAAGAACTGAAAAAGCCCCATGAAAGGATTTTAATAGGCTCTTTCATGAGCTTTAACAATTCTTAGCTTTTCGACTTTGAAAAAGTCCTAAATTCGGCACAGGACGTGCCGAGCCGAGTGGACATCAGGACGATGGCATCGCGAGGGTAGGACTTTTTCAAACAAAGAAAAGCTTAGAATTGATTAGCGAAATGAACCGATGCCAAAGAAATCCTTCATGGGGCTAATCAATATATAACTTTTTCAATAGCCTGAACCACTTGCCTTAATAGTTATATTAAGGCAAGTGGTTGTTTTTTCTGCAAACTCTTCAGTTTTTATTATTTTTTTGTTCTAAAATTATTTTTAAAATAATATTATTACATAGAAGGTTTGTAGAAGGAGGTAACATTGTGGAAGGATTGGATATATACAAGGAGATAGTCGAAAGAACACAGGGAGATATTTACTTAGGTGTAGTTGGTCCTGTTAGAACAGGAAAATCAACATTCATAAGAAGAGTAATGGAGCTTTTAGTTTTACCTAACATTCCTAATCAATCTGTAAGGGATAGGGCAAAGGATACACTTCCACAAAGTGGTTCAGGAAAAACTATATCAACATTTGAACCAAAGTTTATACCAAGTGATGGAGCGGTTGAAATTGAATTAAGTGATAATGCTAAGATGCGTGTTAGAATGGTAGACTGTGTAGGATACATTATTGATGGAGTTTCTGGACATATTGAAAATGGTGAGTCAAGAATGGTTAAGACTCCTTGGTTTGAAGAGGAAATTCCTTTTGTTGAAGCTGCAGAATTAGGAACAAGAAAGGTTATAAATGAACATTCAACAATAGGAATTGTTGTAATAACAGATGGTTCTATTGCCGATATACCAAGGGAAAATTATATATACGCTGAGGAGAAGGTTATAAACGAACTTAAAAAGATAAATAAACCCTTTGTTGTAGTTTTAAATACAACACATCCATATAATCCAGATACTATTAATTTAAGAAAGAATTTAGAGGATAAATATAAGGTGCCTGTTTATACAGTTGATGCACTTAATATGAAGATAGAAGATGTTAAGAATATATTGGAAAAGGTTCTATATGAGTTCCCAATAAAGGAAATAGGTATTAGAATACCGGAGTGGGTTGAAAAGCTATCCTATGATCATTGGTTAAAGAGAAATTTTGTTAATGCCGTTAAAAATTCAATTGCAGGCTTGGATAAAATAAAAGACATAAAACCAACTGTACTTGATTATAGACAATATGAATTTGTTGGGGAAGTAAATCTTGATGATATTAGACTCGGAGAGGGAACAGCTGTAGTTTCAATGAAGGTAAAGGAAGGCTTGTTCTTTAGAGTTCTTGGAGAAATATCTGGATATGACATTAATGGGGAACATCATTTGCTTGAAATAATGAGGGACTTATCCTTTGCAAAGAAGGAATATGACAAGATTTCAAACGCTCTAAAGGATGCAAGGGATGTTGGATATGGTTTAGTTCCACCTCAGCTTGATGAATTAAAGCTTGAAGAACCTGAAATAGTAAGACAGGGTAACAAGTTTGGAGTTAAATTAAGAGCAAGTGCACCATCACTTCATATTATTAGGGCAAATGTTGAAACAGAAGTATCTCCAATTGTTGGAACAGAAAAGCAGAGTGAAGAACTTGTTAAGTCTATGATGGAAGAGTTTGAAAATGACCCTCAAAGAATATGGCAGTCTAATATGTTTGGGAAATCCTTAGAGGAACTTGTTAAGGAAGGATTACAAAACAAGGTTTATATGATGCCTGAGGATGTACAGGAAAAACTACAGCGAGTTCTACAGAAGATTATAAATGAAGGAAATAGTGGAGTTTTGTGTATAATAATATAAAAAATTAAAGGGACTTTAGGTCCCTTTAATTTTTTATATTATATTAAAATGCAAAGTAATCGTTCATCTTTATGCAACCTGGTTTAGTAGAAGTTGATTTATCGTTTTTAGTAGTAGTATTTTTTGTGTCTATTATAGTCTCTTTAACCATCTTAATGTTGCCGATGTCCATAATATTCACTCCTTTCTTTAATATTTTGGATGAGCTATTATGGATGGCCTAGTTAAAGGACTCATCGTGTTTGTGGAAAACCTCTTTTGCAAAGGTTACCACCTTTACGGAAATCATTATAAAACCTCCCAACAAATTATTGAGTTTATTATTTGTTTGATTATATAATAACATAAGGGAAAAATAAATACAAATTTGAAATATAGGTATAAATATTCTTAAAATTTGTTTATCCAGTATTAAATTAGATAGCCTCCTTTTTCCTCAATACTCCTTCAATCTCCTCCTATGTTTTAGTGTGTCTGAATTTTATTATTATATGTTTTATATTAAATTATGTTCATCTATATAAAAATTAAAAAATTGTGAAGGATTTTGTTCTTTTTTGAAGAAATAATATAAAAAGAGGAGGTATTTTATTGTGGTTAAAAAACAATTTTTGATAAAATACACAACAATAATATCTATTATTTTAGCAATTGTTCTTTGTATAGTAGCATTAAATACTGAATATAAAACAATAAAAATACAACAGGAATGGTATGAAGATAAATCCTATTTTGAGGGAATATATGTAATGAATGAAGTAGTTTTAAAAAATGGAGAGTTAAATAATAAAGATTTAAAGATTCAAAATGGAGATGTCGTAAAAAAAGATAAGGTTTTGTATGAAAATATAAGAAGTCCAATACAGGGAAGAGTATTTTTATATATAGATGGTGCTGAAAATAAATACACATTAAATAATATAAAAAATATTACCAAAGAAGATATACTATCTCTTAAGGATTCTAAAAAAAATGAAGGAATTAAAATAGTTGATAACACTCTTTGGTATATGTGTATTGTTGCTAATAAGGATGAGCTTAAAACTTTAAAGAAGAATAAAGAAATGATATTAGAAGTTAATGGAGAACAATATAGTTGTATCATTAAAGATTATTTTATAAAAAACGAAAATATATTTATAGTATTGTCTACTCAGTTTGATTTAGTAGAATTCAATTTACAAAGGTATTTTGATGGGTATATAATAAAATCTAGGTATTATGGATATATTTTGCCACGCGAGTCTGTTGTTGAGTATAACGGTGAAAAGGGAGTTTTTATTAAAAAGGGAGAATATGTATATTTTAAGCCAATTAAAATAAGTCATATGGATTATAAAGTATGTGTTACTTCTGATTCTACTCTAAAGGATAACGATGAAGTGGTTGTAAATCCCAAGAATTTAAAGGATAAGCAAAGAATAAAGAGGTGATTTTATGGGAATTGCCGATAATATTAGTTATATAAATGAAAAAATTAAGAGTGTCTGTGAATTATGTGGTAGGGATAGCGGCGACATAATATTGGTGGGGGTATCAAAAACACATCCTGTAGAGAAGATAATTGAAGCAAAAAATGCAGGACTTTATGTTTTTGGTGAGAGCAAGGTTCAGGAATTTATTAAAAAATATGAAGAAGTAAAGGATGTAAGATGGCATTTTATAGGACATTTACAAAAAAACAAGGTTAAATATATAATAGATAAAGTTGAACTTATTCATTCCTTAGATGACTATGAACTTGCATTAGAAGTTAACAAAAGGGCAGAGAAGATTAATAAAATAATGGATGTACTTATACAAGTAAACATAGGCAAAGAACAAACAAAATATGGTGTGTATGAAGAGGAATTATTTGATTTTTGTAAAAGAATATCTGGGCTTAAAAACATAAGAATAAAAGGCCTTATGTGTATACCACCTAATGAAGATATAGATAAAACAAGGTTTTATTTTAAAAGAATGAAGTTCTTGTATGAAGAAGTAAAAAAATTAAAATATGATAACTTTGATATTCAATATCTTTCAATGGGAATGACAGATGATTTTGATATTGCGATAGAAGAAGGAGCAAATATATTACGTGTAGGAACTGGTATCTTTGGAGAAAGATATTATAAAAAGGAGGATATTAACAATGAGTAATGTGTTAAATAAGATACTTGGTACAATTGGAATTGTTGATGATGAGGAACAGGTTGAAAAGGTGGAAAAACAAGTTGAGGAAATGGAAGAAGAGTTTAATTTTGAGGACATTAGGGAAACAAAGGGTAAAATCGTTAGCATAAAAAGCAAAACAATAACTCCAAGGATTGTTGTTAAAAATCCCCAAACATTAGGTGAAGATATTCAGGATTTGATAGATGAACTTAAGGTTAAAAATATTGTTATTATGAATATAGCTGATGCAGAAAAAAATATAGCACGAAGACTTTTAGATGCAGTATCGGGTGCAGTTTATGCTTTAGAATGCTCACTACAGAAGGTCGATAATGAGAGAGGTATATATCTTATTACACCTAAGGGCGTTGAAATAGAAAATGAGCTTAAGAATATATTTAGTAAAAGTGATATATTTTCATTGGAGTAATAGGAGGTAAAAAATGACTGATGCATTAAGGTATGCCTTTTTTAAGTTTGTAAATCTTTTAGAGTTTCTAATATTTTTAGATGCTCTTTTGTCTTGGGTTGTTCCAAATAGGCACAACAATCAAATTTTAAGAATAATAGGAATTATAATAGATCCTATTAAAGAACCTTTCTATAGGCTTCAATTTAAACTTTTGCCCAATACACCTATTGATTTTTCCCCAATGCTGGCAATATTATTTTTAGAATTTATTAAAACAATAATTTTATAATATGGTGATTAAATGAATATAGATGTTTTTTTAAAAAGAAATGAAGAAAAAAAGGAAGTATATGTTAAACTAATTGATATGGTAAATAGAGTAGAAAGAACTTGGCAGGAGGAATTTACAGATTTTTTAACACCCGATGAACAGTACTTTTTAAATTTATTATCAAATAGAAGGGATATCTATATTAAATATTTCGGTGGTAAAGGTAATTATGAAAGGGCGGTTGCTCTTATAAGTAGAGTTGATGTAGATACGGATTTTCCGGTAGATATAATCAAAGTAAATGGTAATTTTAAGTTCGAAAAACTAACTCATAGGGACTATCTTGGTACATTATTGTCTTTAGGTATAAAAAGGGAGAAAATAGGCGATATTAATGTTTTTGATGATGGAGCAGAAATATATGTTGCAAGAGAGCTTAGCGATTATATTATATTTAATCTGAATAAGATAAAACATACAGGTGTTAAGCTTGAAAGGATTTCTTATGAGAAAGCAAGAGAAAAAACCCAATCTTTAAAGGAAATTTTTATCAATGTTGCATCCTTAAGAATGGATGCTGTAATTTCTGAAGTATATAACCTTTCAAGAAGTGAAGCTTCTTCCCTAATAAAACAGGGAAATGTAAAGGTTAACTATATATCAAATGATGAACAAAGTTATAAATTAGATAGTGGAGATATTGTTTCGGTTAAGGGATTTGGAAGATTTGTTTTTAATTCTGTCGTTAGAAATACAAAAAGTCAAAGGCTTGTTGTATCAATAAAAAAATATGTATAGGGGAGGAATAGAGATGACAATAACACCAAACGAGATAATAAATAGAGAGTTTAAGAAAAATTTTAGAGGATACGATATTGATGAAGTTGATGAGTTTTTAGAACAACTAAGTGAGGATTATGAAAAGTTATATAAAGAAAATTTAAACTTAAAGGAAAAAATAGAAACATTAAATGAAAAATTGAGCCACTATGTAAACTTAGAAAGCACACTGCAGAACACACTTTTACTTGCACAATCTGCAGCAGACCAAGCAAAAGAAAGTTCTAAGAAGGAGGCAGAACTAATTATAAAGAACGCACAGGAGGCTGCAAATGAACTTGTGAAGAAGGCAGAAGAAAGGGTACTTGAAATCAATAAAGAATATGAAATATTAAAAAATGAGTACAATATGTTTAAGAGTAGATTTAGAGCTCTTCTTCAATCTGAGCTTGAGAATCTTGATAAGGAATACATAATAAATGAAAAATAATTACTTGACATAATTTTTAGTTTATTGTATATTTATGGGTAAATATAAAAAACGATGACAGGGACGAGTAGACAAAGGATGTTTTACAGAGAGTGGGGATTGGTGAGAGCCCATAAACTAACTTTGTTGAAAATCACCCTTGAGTTGCAGGCTGAATTAAGTAGGCTGAGCCGGTGAATGCCGTTATCTTAATGAGTTATAAATTTGGGTGGTACCGCGGACAGACCTTCGCCCCAGGGGCAGAGGTCTGTTTTTTATTGGATAAAATTAAAAAGGGAGGTATTATAATGGATTATAGTAAGACACTTAATCTGCCACAAACAGAGTTTGCAATGCGTGCAAATCTACCACAAAAAGAACCATTAATGCTTGAGGAATGGGATAGTAAAAATATTTATAAAAAGGCACTTGAAAAGAATAAAAACAATAAGTCTTTTATTTTACACGATGGACCTCCATATGCAAATGGCGATATTCATTTAGGTCATACTCTAAATAAGGTTTTAAAGGATATAATAGTTAGATATAAAACAATGAAGGGGTTCTATTCTCCATATGTACCAGGATGGGATACACACGGACTACCAATTGAACTTCAAGCAATAAAAAAACTTGGAATAAAGGTTAGTGATGTTGATCCAGTTAAGTTTAGGGGAATGTGTAAGGATTATGCCCTAAGCCAAGTTGAAAGACAAAAGGAACAATTTAAGAGACTTGGTGTAATTGGTGATTTTGAAAATCCATATTTGACATTAACTCCAGAATTCGAAGCAAAGCAAATTGAAGTATTTGGAGAAATGGCTAAAAAGGGATATATATATAAGGGATTAAAACCTGTATATTGGTGTCCATCCTGCGAGACTGCATTGGCAGAGGCGGAAATTGAATATGCTGATGAAACATCAAATTCAATCTATGTAAAGTTTAGAGTTAAGGATGATAAAGGTTTATTTAAGAATTTAAATGTTGATTTAAATAACATATATTATGTAATATGGACTACTACAACTTGGACTTTACCTGCAAACCTTGCAATATGCTTAGGACCAGAGTTTGAATATGTTCTTGCTAAGTTCAATGATGAAGTTTATGTTGTTGCAAAGGAATTGCTTGAAGCAGTTAAGAAGGCTGCAAATCTTGAAAATGAAGAAATACTTGCTACATTTAAGGGAAGCGAATTAGAAGGACAAACTTGTTATCATCCATTTATAGATAGAGAATCATTGGTTATTGTAGGTGATCACGTAACGTTAGAATCAGGTACTGGTTGTGTTCATACAGCACCAGGCCACGGTCAAGAAGACTTTGAAATAGGTATGAAGTATAAATTAGAAGTTTTAAATCCTGTAGATGAAAAGGGAAGATTTACTGAAAAGGCTGGCAAGTATCAAGGATTAACTTATAAAGAAGGAAATAAAGCAATTCTACACGACCTTAAGGAAACAAATATGCTTCTTGCAGAAGAAAGAATAACTCACTCATATCCACACTGTTGGAGATGTAAAAATCCAATCATATTTAGAGCAACTGAACAATGGTTTGCATCAATAGATGGATTTAGAAAGGAAGCAGTTGAGGCAGTTAAGGAAGTGGAATGGATACCAGGATGGGGAGAAGATAGAATTGCAAGTATGGTTCAAGACAGAGGAGACTGGTGTATTTCAAGACAAAGAATATGGGGTGTTCCTATTCCAATATTCTACTGCGAAGACTGTGGAAAGGAATTAATAACTGAAGAAACTATAGCTAAGGTAGTTGAAATATTTAAGGAGAAGGGTTCAGATGCTTGGTTTGAAATGGATGCAAAGGACCTTCTTCCAGAAAATACAAAGTGTGAATGTGGAGGACAAAAATTTAGAAAAGAAAAGGATATAATGGACGTTTGGTTTGACTCTGGTTCAAGCCACGCAGGTGTTCTTGAAACAAGAGATGATTTAAGCTGGCCTGCTGATATGTATCTTGAAGGAAACGATCAATATAGAGGATGGTTCCAATCATCACTATTAACTGCTGTTGCAACAAGAGGGAAGGCACCATATAGAACAGTTATAACCCACGGTATGGTTGTTGATGGAGAAGGAAAGAAGATGTCAAAATCCCTTGGCAATGGAATAGACCCAATGGATGTTATAAAGGAATATGGTGCAGACGTTTTAAGGCTATGGGTTTCATCTTCAGATTATAAGACTGATGTTAGAATATCAAAGGACATATTAAAGCAGCTCTCTGAAGTCTATAGAAAGATAAGAAATACAGCAAGATATATGATAGGTAATCTATATGACTTTGATCCCAATAAAGATATGGTTGATTATAGTGAAATGAACGAGCTTGATAAGTGGGCTCTACTAAAGCTTCAACATCTAACTAAGGAAGTTACAGAAGCATATGAAGGATATGAATTCCACATACTATATCACGCAATACACAATTTCTGTGTTGTGGATATGAGTAACTTCTATTTAGATATAATAAAGGATAGACTTTATACAGAAAAGCCAGATTCAAAGGAAAGAAGAGCAGCACAAACAGTAATGTATAGAATTTTAAATTCACTTGTTAAGATGATAGCTCCTGTTCTATCCTTTACAGCAGATGAAATATGGAAATATATGCCACATACATTAGAGGAGAAGGTTGATAGCGTTCTTTTAGCAGATTGGCCAAGGGTACTTGAAGAATATGTGGATGAAGAGCTTGAAAAGAGATGGGATAATATATTAAATATAAGAGGCGAAGTTTCAAAGGCACTTGAAATTGCAAGAAATAATAAATTGATTGGACATTCATTAAATGCAAAGGTAGAAATTTATGCAGAGGGAGACACATATAAGTTTTTAAATGAAGTAAGAGACTATCTTCAAACAGTATTTATAGTTTCAAAGGTTGAACTATACGAAGGTATTAAGGATGGAGTAGAATATACATTTAGAAGTGAAGAAAATATGGATCTTGCAGTTGTTGTTTCTGTTGCATCAGGTGAAAAGTGTGAAAGATGTTGGGTATATAGTGAAACTGTTGGACAGGATACTGGACATCCAACATTATGCTCAAGATGTGTAAGTGTTTTAAAATAATGAAGTTTATTGTATAATAAGGATAGCATGTAAATGCTATCCTTATTTTTGAGGTGTTATTATGAAGGAAATAAAGATTAATTTAAAAAATCCCTATAGTGTTATAGTTACATCCACCAATTCTCATTTGAATTTTTGGTTTGAACAGAAAAAGGTTGGGAAAATATTTATAATAACTGACCAAAATGTTGATTCAATTTATGCAGATTATTTTAGAAGTTTTGAACATAAAATAATAGGAAAGTATATTATTAAGCCTGGTGAAGATAGTAAAAGAATAGAAACAATACTTGATATTTATAGGGTTCTTCTCAATAATAATGTTGATAGAAAGTGTACTTTAATAGCCTTTGGAGGCGGTGTAGTAGGAGATATTGCAGGATTTGTAGCTTCTACCTACAAAAGGGGCACAAATTTAGTATATGTTCCTACAACAATCATTTCTCAAACTGATAGCAGCGTTGGAGGTAAAAATGGATTCAATTTAGATGGGATTAAAAATATTATTGGGACCTTCTATCAGCCCAATTTGGTATACATAGATGTAAACCTTATAAAGACTTTAGACTATAAAAATTTTAAAAATGGTATGGCTGAGGTAATAAAATATGGATTATCTCTTGATGAAAATCTATTTAGATTTATAGAGGAGAATAAAAGGGCAATAAAGGAGAGAGAAATTGATAAATTAAAATATATTGTCTCTGAATGTGTTAAACTAAAGGCAGGAATAGTTGAAAGGGATGAATTGGATTTAGGAGAGAGACATATATTAAACTTTGGTCATACAATAGGGCATGCAGTAGAAACTATGTTTGATTTTAATATTTTACACGGAGAGGCAGTTGCAATTGGTATGGTTTATGAGAGCTATATAGCTCTTAAAAGAAAACTAATTTCTGAAGATATTTTTGAGAGGTTAATTAAAATACTTGAGTATTTTGAGCTTCCAACAAATATAAAAATTAATAATTATAAGAGGTTTAAGGATATTATATGTAAAGATAAAAAAAATGTGGACAATAATATAAAAATTGTTTTGCCACAGGGTATAGGTCGTGCTATAATAACAACTGATGTAAAAGCTGATACAATTGTACAAAATATACAAGAATATAATAGGAGGTTATTATGAGAATCGGTATCATAGGTGCAATGGATGAAGAGGTTATTAAGATAAAGGAATCAATGGAAGTTGAAAGAATAGAAAAGAAGGCAAGTATGGAATTTTATTTAGGAAAATTCTTAGGAAAAGAGATTGTTGTAGTTAGAAGTGGTATAGGTAAGGTCAATGCAGCCGTTTGTACTCAAATACTTATTGATGATTTTAATGTTGATGCAGTAATAAATACTGGTATTGCAGGTGGGGTATACAGTGAAATAAATGTTGGAGATGTTGTTGTATCAACGGACCTTGTACATCACGATTTTGATACGACTGCCTTTGGATATGAAGTAGGGCAAGTACCAAGGATGGAGGTTTATTCCTTTAAGGCTGATGAAAAATTAGTAGATATAGCAGTAAGAAGTGCAGAGGCACTAAATGATTTTAAAGTATATAGTGGAAGGATTATATCAGGCGATCAATTTATAAATTCAAGGGAAAAGATACAATATTTTAGAGAAAAGTTTAATGCCTATGCAGTTGAAATGGAAGGTGCAGCGATAGCACATGTATGTTATTTAAATTCTGTTCCCTTTGTAGTTTTAAGATCTATTTCAGACAAGGCAGATGGAAGTGCCCATGTAGATTATCCAACATTTATGAATAGAGCAATTGAAAATTCAATAGGAATTCTTTCTAATATGATAAGGGCAATGTAGGTGAAAATATGAAATTAAAAAGGGTTTTAAAGGATAAAAATGTAAATATTAAGCAGGAAAAACCTCTAATTATTGCTGGGCCTTGTAGTGTGGAAGATTATGATACAATGGATAAAATAGCGGCAGGCTTAAAGGAGTTAAATATTGAATATTTAAGGGGAGGGGCATTTAAACCAAGAACCTCTCCCTATAGTTTTCAAGGTCTTAAGGATGAAGGAATTGAAATTTTAAAAAATATAAAAGAAAGATATGGATTTAAAATTGTTTCAGAGGTTTTGGACCTTCGTGACATTGAATATATGATAGAAGTTGTTGATGTGCTTCAGATAGGCACAAGAAATATGTACAATTATCCTCTTTTAAAAGAGGTCGGGCAGACTAAAAAGACAATATTATTAAAAAGGGCCTTTAGTGCAACAATTGAGGAATGGCTAAATGCAGCTGAATATATAGCATTAGAGGGTAACAATGATATTATATTATGTGAAAGAGGAATAAGAACCTTTGAAACCTATACAAGAAATACGTTGGATTTAAATTCTATTCCTGTTATTAAGCAAAAAACAAAGCTAAAGGTTTTGGTTGATCCAAGCCATGGTACTGGGAGAAGGGAACTTGTGCGTCCTATGAGTAGAGCGGCTATTGCAGCAGGTGCAGATGGGCTTATTATAGAAGCACATATAGAGCCTGATGAGGCTTTTTCAGATTCAGAACAAACAATTGATTTAAAGGAATTGAAATTAATTATAGAGGAAACAAATAGAATATATATGTGTATTAATAAAAATTAAACTAAAGATAGTATTAGTTAGAATTACTAATACTCAGGCTGTTGAAAAATTTATATATTGATTAGCTCCATGAAGGATTTCTTTGGCATTCATTTCGCAAAGCTCATGAAAGAGCCTATTGAAATCCTTTCATGGGGCTTTTTTATGTTTTAGCTAACAAATGGGTTTGTCAATAATCTGAGTATTAATTGTAATTACTAATACTATCTTGTTTTATAAAATATTATAAATGACAATATCATAAGTGATAAGAAATAATAATGAATAAATTTAACTAACTTTTAAAAAATATATGTATGGAGGGAAGAATTATGGGAGAAGATAATAAAAAAACAGAAGAGCTTTTAAATAAAGTTTGCATCCAACTTGAAAAATCAAGAATAGGAGATTATGTTGATTTAATGCAAAATCCCTATAGAATGATAGCCTTAAATTTCTTTTCAGGGGTTGCAAGAGGTTTTGGGATTGCCTTCGGTTTTGCTATTTTAGGTGCCTTTGTTATATATCTACTACAAAAATTGGTAGTTTTAAACCTTCCTATTATCGGAGGCTTTGTAGCAGAAGTTGTTAAACTTGTTCAATTAAATATAAAATAAGGAGATGATATTATGCAGGATAATAGATTTGATAAATATAAAAGGATTCTTTTAAAGAAGAAGGAGGATATTTTACATACAATAAATCAAATGGAGCAAAATGGTATAAAGGAGGGACAAAGGGAGGAATTAAGTGAGCTCTCTACAATAGATAATCACCCTGCTGATATGGCAACAGAAGTATACGACAAAGAGAGAGGTTATGCACTATTTGAAAATGAAAAGAATATTTTAGCAAAGATTGATGCAGCTTTAGAGAATATTGAGAATGGATCCTATGGAATATGTGAAATTTGTGGAGGAGATATAGAAAATGAAAGATTAGAGGCCATACCATATGTTTCTACATGTAAAAAATGTATGAATGAAAAGCTTGGATATAGCACAATAAAACCCGATAGACCAGTTGAGGAGGAGGTATTAGGGTTTCCATTTGGAAGAAGTTTTAGAGATGTTAGTGATGAGAATGAATACGATGGAGAAGATGCTTGGCAGGAAGTAGGTAATTTTAATAGGATGAAACATTCAAAGTTAAATTATGATGACGAGCAAATGCCAGGTACTGTTGAGTGGGTTGAAAATATTAGTAATCAACAATATAAAAATCAGTTGCCATAATAATGTTATAAAAAATACCACAGGGTAAAATTCCTGTGGTATTTTTTTAGATTAAAATCACAGTATTACGATTTAATAATAAGCATTTGACAATAACCAAAATAAGGTGTATTATGATAGTAGCAAATGCTAATAATATTATATGGAGGGGTAAATATGATAAATGCAGACATTTTAGTAATAGGTGGTAGTGCAGGAGGTATTTTAACAGCAACTACATCAAGAAGAATGTATCCTGATAAAAAAGTTGTTATGGTAAGAAAAAACAAGAGTGTTATGGTTCCATGTGGAATACCTTACATATTTGGAACATTAAACGATACAGCTAAAAATAGAATTCCTGATGAAATGGTTAAAAATGCAGGTGTTGAGCTTATAATAGATGAGGTAACAAATATAGATAAAGAAAATAAAGTAGCAAAATTAAATAGTGGAGAAGAAATAAAGTTTGATAAATTAGTTTTAGCAACTGGTTCACTTCCAATAGTACCTAAGTTTATAAATGGATATGATTTAGAAAATGTATTTCCAATAATCAAGGATGAAGAGTATCTTGGAGATTTATTAAATAAATTAAAGGAAATGAAGGATATAGTAGTTATTGGAGGAGGTTTTATAGGAGTTGAATTTGCTGAGCAGCTAAAAATTAATGGCAAAAATGTTACATTAGTTGAGGTTGCAGACAAGATATTATGGCAGGCCTTTGATGATGAATATGCAGATATAGCACAACAAGAAATGATAAATAATGGAATTAATTTAAGGGTTGGAACAAAAGTAAAGGCTATTTTAGGAAATGGTAAAGTTGAAGAGGTTGAATTTGAAGGTGGAGAAAAAATAAAAGCAGATGCAGTAATTTTAGGAATGGGTGTTGTTCCAAATACAGAACTTGCAAAACAATTAGGTCTAAAATTAAATGAAAAAGGTGCAATACTTGTTGATGAGTATATGAGAACAAGCGAAAGGGATATATTTGCAGTTGGTGACTGTGCTGAAAAAAGATGTTTCTTTACAAATAAAAATGTTCCTATATTGCTTGCTTCAACAGCTGCTATGGAAGCAAAGGTTGCTGCAACAAATCTTTTTGGAATTAAGTTTGTAAGGGAAAACAGAGGGACTATAAGTGCCTTCTCAACTAAGGTATTTAACAAAACATTAGCTGCAGCAGGATTAACAGAACGTAGAGCAAAAGAAGAAGGATTTGATTATGTTGTAGGAAAATTTGCAACAATGGATAAACATCCAGGTTCACTTCCTAATACAAGCAAAATTGAACTTAAGCTTATGTTCTCAAAAACTTCTGGAGTTTTAATTGGAGCACAAGTAGTAGGTGGAGAAAGCGTTGGGGAAATGATAAATATATTAAGCCTTGCAATTCAAAAGGGATTAACTGCTAATGAATTAAATACATTCCAAGTAGCAACACATCCGTTATTAACTTCTTCACCAATTGCTTATCCAATAAATGCGGCATCATTAGATGCTTTAACAAAAATTAATAATAAATAAAGAAGGTGAAGAAAATGAAGATAGTAATATCAGCAAAAGGGCAAGATATAAATGATTTAATGGACGTAAGATTTGGAAGATGTAGATATTTTCAAATTCATAATCTTGAAACAGGTGAATTTAAGGTATTAGAAAATGCAGGACAAAAATCCGGTGGCGGAGCAGGTATTGCAGCAGCTCAACAGATAATAGATGAAGGTGTAGATGTTGTAATAACTGGTAGTTTAGGACCTAATGCCTTTGATTTAATAAATAAGGCAGGTATTAAGGCTTATAAATGCGATGAAATAAGTATAAAAGAAGTTATTGAAAAATTAAAAAATGGTGAATTACAAGAAATAAATATTGCAGGTCCATCTCATCATGGGATGTAATTTAGGAGGTAGTTGCCTTGAATATTGCAGTATTAAGTGGAAAAGGTGGAACAGGTAAAACCACAGTTTCCATCAATCTATCGCTTGCATTGAATGCAAACTATATCGATTGTGATGTAGAAGAACCTAATGGATTTTTGTTTTTAAAACCTAATATAGATAATGTTTATGAAGTGGAAGATGAATATCCAGTAATAAATAAAGAAAAATGTGTTAGCTGTGGTATGTGTGTTAAAGCATGTAATTTTAATGCACTTGCTAAGGTTAAGGATGATATATTGGTTTTTGATAAGTTATGCCACAGCTGTGGTGCATGTCAATATGTTTGTAAGTTTGGAGCAATAGAATATAAAAAGAGGGTAATTGGAAGGATAGAATCTGGTAGTGCCTTTGGAATAAATATAAAGCAGGGAATACTAAACATAGGAGAGCCAATGGCTGTTCCAGTTATTAAAAAGTTGATAAGTTCTATTGATAAAAATGAACTGAATGTAATTGATTGCCCACCAGGTACCTCCTGTAATGTTGTTAATTCATTGAAGTATTCTGATTTTGCTGTTTTAGTAACGGAACCTTCTAATTTTGGATTACACGATCTAAAACTTGCTATTGAACTTGTTAAGATGTTTAATATCCCCTTTGGAGTAGTAATTAATAAAGATAATGGAGAGGAAAATATTATAAAAAATTATTGTATAAAAAATAACATAAGAATATTAGGGACTATCCCATTTAACAAGAAAACTGCAGAACTATATTCAAAGGGTGAAATACTTTATTTTGATAGAGAGCATAAAAATATTTTTGATGAATTGGTAAACAATATAAGGGAGGTGCTACCTTGGAGTTAGTAATTTTAAGTGGGAAAGGAGGTACGGGTAAAACTACGATTGCAACTGCTCTTTCAGAATTGGCAAAGGATGTAATGAGGGTAGATTGTGATGTAGATGCACCTAACTTTTATTTATATTATCAAGGGGAAGACATAGAAAGAAAAGACTTTATAGGTAGTAAAAAGGCTTTTATAGATAAAAGTAAATGTGTTAAGTGTGGTATTTGTAAAGAAATATGTAGATTTGATGCAATAGATATAAAAAAGGAAGAATATTTTGTAGATTCTTTTAGCTGTGAAGGTTGTGGTTTATGTACTATAGCTTGCAACTTTAAAGCAATATCTATGAAGGATGAGAAAACAGCAGATGTATATATTACAAAGATAGAGAAGGGTTTGCTATCAAGAGCTCAAATGGAAATTGGAGCTGATGGTTCAGGAAAGCTTATAACTGAGCTTAGGGAGAATGCAAAAAGATATAATAAGGAAAATAAATTAACAATAATAGATGGTTCACCAGGAATAGGATGCCCTGTAATATCCTCTATTACGGGTAGCAATATTGCATTAATTGTTACAGAACCAACTAAATCGGGTTTGGAGGACTTAAAACGAGTATATTCTTTATGTAAACATTTTGGCATAAAAACATTTGTTTGTATAAATAAATATGATATAAATACAGAAGTTACAAATGATATTGAGGATTTTGCTAAAAACAATAATATAACAATTGTAGGTAAAATACCCTTTGATGAAAAGGTTATGGAATCTATTAATGATTTAAAACCTATAACTGAATATGAAGAGAGTAGAGCAAATAAAGCCATTAGAGAAATGTGGGGAATATTAAAATCAAAAATAAATTAAAGGAGGATTAAATATGAAGATTGCAGTAGCTTGTGAAGGTAAAAATATTAGTGCTCATTTTGGACATTGTGAAGGATTTATGGTTTATAACGTAGAGGGTAGTAACATAATAAATTCAGAGTTTAAAGAAAATCCAGGACATAGGCCAGGATTTTTACCAGTATTTTTAAAGGATTTAGGTGTAAATGTAATTATAGCAGGAGGAATGGGAGAAACTGCACAGATGCTCTTTAATGAAAATGGTATAGAGGTTATAGTTGGGGTATCTGGCTTATGTGATGATGCAGTTTCAAGATACGTTAAAGGGGAATTAAAGTCAACAGGAAGCGTTTGTAGAGAACATCAGCACGAAGGACACTGTCATTAATATAAATATGATAGGATGTTGTTATGGAAGAATTAATTGAAAAGTATAAAAAAATTATAGAAGATGCAGGACAAAAATTTACAACACAAAAGAAAATTATATTAGATATTATCATAGAGGGAAATAGGCATATGTCTGCCAATGAAATTTATAATTTAGTTAAGGAAAAGAATATAGGCCTTGCAACCGTTTATAGAGCACTTAATTCATTTACGGAACTTGGTATATTGAAGGAGATAAAAATTGATAATACAAGTTACTATGAATTGAAGATATATAGTGGCAAGGCTATGCATGTACATTTTAAGTGTAGCAGATGTAAAAATGTATTTGATATTGATGATAAATATTTGATATTAGAATATATAAAATTAAATAATTTAGTAGAAAATAAGTTTGGTGTAGAAATAAAGGATGCAGATATTATGCTTATTGGAGTGTGTAGTAGTTGTAGGAGTTGATAAATATCAAACTTCAGCCTGTTGAAAAATTTATGTATTGATTAGCCCCATGAAGGATTTCTTCGCTATTTGTTCATATTTATAAAGCTCATGAAAGAGCCTTTTGAAATCCTTTCATGGGGCTTTTTCATACTTTAGCTAACAAGTGAGTTAGTCAACTTTTTGAAGGATTGATAAATATCAACTCCTTTTTTAAAATTAATATTGACATATGCCCAAAATAGTATTACAATAAAGGTGTAATGAACATATACCCATAAAGGAGGTTAAAGATATGCCAAGAAGAGATGGAACAGGTCCAGATGGAAAGGGACCAAGAACAGGTAGAGGATTGGGAAGATGTGCAGATAATAATAGCGGTGCACAATGTAGAAGAGATAGACGTGGCAGAGGATGCGGCAGATTCTGTAGAAGAAACGAAAACTAAAAAGACCAATAAAAGTGCTGTGATGAGTGACTAAACTATAATTTTTTATGTCATATATCACAGCACTTTTTATATTAGTTTTATAAAGCCATTATATAATTGGGGTTTTTATGTTAAAATAGAAAATGTAAGTTTAAAAGGGAGGGATATAATTGCCAAGACCAAGGAAATATAGAAAAGTATGCTGTTTACCTAAGGTAAATGAATTTGGACCTCTTAATGTAAAAGAACTGAATAATTATGTTATTATGACAGTAGAGGAATACGAAACAATAAGATTGATGGATTTAGAAAATTTAAGCCAAGAGGAAACTGCAGAAAGAATGGGGGTTGCACGTTCTACTATACAGAGAATCTATGAAGAGGCAAGAAGAAAGATTGCTGATTTTATTGTAAATGGTAAAACATTAAAAATAGAAGGTGGAGATTATAGGGTTTGTGATTTTAATGTTGATAATAACAGGTGTGCCCTATGTAGGCGTCACGGTAAGATGTTTGGTAAGGAAAAGGATTGAAATATGATATATAGACATAAAATCTTTTTTATTTTAAAATATTTAAATGTGAATATATAAAATGGGGTGGAAAAATGGAATTATTAATTGTTTTATTAGTTTTGTTGGATCAATTTTCTAAATATATTGCTAAAAAGTACTTAATTTTGAAACAACCTATTGACTTAATCAAAGGATATTTAAATCTTGTATATGTTGAAAATAGAGGTGCAGCCTTTGGAATTTTTAGGGATCAGAAAATTATATTAGTTGGTTTTACTTCAATAGTTGTTATAGGACTTATTTATTATCTATTTAAAAATAAAGGTAAGGATAGATTTATAGATTTTTGTTTAATATTAATTATAGCTGGTGCTATAGGAAATTTGATTGACAGAATTTATTTAAACTACGTTGTAGATTTTATACATTTTTATATTAAGGATGTTTTTGACTGGCCTGTATTCAATTTTGCGGATATATATGTTTCAATAGGTGCAGTTTTATTGTGTATTAAATTGATATTTTTTGATAAACAGAGGTGATTTTGTAGATGCAGACACAGTCTATGAATTTTATTGTAGATATAGATAATGTGGGAAAAAGAATAGATGTTTTTTTAGCAGAAATGATAGAAAATATGTCAAGATCACAAATTCAGAAGATAGTTAATGATGGTAATGTGACTGTTAATGAAAAGGTTGTAAAAAACAATTATAAACTTAAGGAAGATGATGAAATAATATTAAATTTACCAGAACCTGTGATGTTAAAGGTTGAACCAGAAGATATACCTATTGATATTTTATATGAGGATGATGACATAGTTGTAGTTAATAAACCTCAGGGGATGGTTGTACATCCAGCACCAGGAAATTATTCGGGTACCCTTGTCAATGCACTTTTATACCACTGCAAAAATTTGTCTTCAATAAATGGAGTTATACGTCCAGGTATAGTTCATAGAATTGATAAGGATACATCGGGAGTTTTAGTTGTAGCAAAGAATGATGTATCCCATAGAAGTTTAGCCGAACAAATTAAGGAACATACAGTAAACAGAATATATCTTGCTATAACAGAAGGTGTAATAAAAGAGGATTTTGGAACTATTAATAGGCCTATTGCGAGACATCCAGTGGAAAGAAAAAAGATGGCAATAGTAGAGGGTGGAAGAGAGGCCATTACGCATTTTACTGTGCTTGAGAGGTTCAAAGAAAATACATATATACAATGTAAACTTGAGACTGGAAGAACACATCAAATTCGTGTTCATATGAGCTCAATAGGGCATCCATTAGTTGGAGATCCTGTATATGGCTATAAAAAACAAAAATATAAACTGCAAGGTCAGGCACTTCACGCTACAACCTTAGGTTTTATTCATCCTACAAAAAAGGAATATATGGAGTTTACAGCAGCTCCTCCGGATTATTTTATAGAATTGATTGAAAAGTTGCGAAATCAAAGTAAGTAGGTGGTGAAAATATGCAAATCAAGGCAAAATTATTAGATGAAAACTCAATAAGAAGAACTTTAATAAGACTCTCCCACGAGATAATAGAAAAGAATAAGGGTGTATCTGATATAGCTTTAGTTGGAATAAAAACAAGGGGAGTCCCAATAGCAAAGAGGATTGCTGAATTCATAAAGCAATTTGAGGGTGTTGAGGTTCCAGTAGGTGTTCTTGACATAACTTTATATAGGGATGATTTAACAGAGAAATATGAAGATCCAAAGATAAATGATACTAAGATAGACTTTGATATAAAAAATAAGAAGATAATTTTAGTAGATGATGTTTTATATACGGGAAGAACTGTAAGGGCAGCACTTGATGCAATAGTGGATATTGGAAGACCAAAGGCAATACAACTTGCAGTTTTAATAGATAGAGGTCATAGAGAACTACCTATAAGAGCAGACTATGTAGGTAAAAATGTTCCTACATCTCTATCGGAAATAGTGCATGTGCATTTAAATGAAATAGATGGAGAGGATGTTGTACTTATAGCTGAAAAATAAAAAATATAATCCCCGTGAAAGATATTTTATGATTGGCTCTATAGAGCATTAGATTTTTTCACGGGGCTAATTTTTTAGGCTCTTTGTCAATTGTTGGGGCGGGTATTCGATTAGAATGCCTGTCCTTTCTTGTTTGAGAGTGATTTTAGAAAGATAAGTTAGATTGGGGAGA
>NZ_JAIHAO010000028.1:0-24376 GCF_020054765.1 Caloramator sp.
GATGGCATCGCGAGGGTAGGACTTTTTCAAACAAAGAAAAGCTTAGAATTGCTTGGCGAAATGAACGAATGCCCAAGAAATCCTTCATGGGGCTAACTTTTTCAACAGCCTGATAAGAGGATGTACCTCTTATGCCTTTTTTACTGAAGACAAAAATCTCTTTTTATTATTGCATTTAAATATTTTAATTTTTTGATTAAAAAGAAGGAATTTTTGATTTTATGTATAATATAGTAAATATGGGGGGATTTTTGTGGAAGGTTTATTGTGTTATATGAAAAATAAGGCAAATAAAATGGAAAAATTACTAAAACCATTAATAAACTTAATAATTGTTTTAGGTTTAATAAAAATAGGTTGGGGAGTTAAATTAGATGTATTTATTTATATTTTAAATTTGTTTTATATTATTTTATTGCACACATTTAATTCTACATATCTTATAATAAATGCAGTTGTATTTTCTCTATATTTTGCTATACATACACTTCAAACAGGAATAAGATACGATTTGATAATTTTAAATTTAGCACTTCCAATTATGTATACATATTTTCATAACAATCACACCAAAAATCATATTAGTCTTTCCCAAAATAAAGCAGAACTTTTAACATCAGCCTTAGACAATATCCACTTACCTATAATGTTATTAGATAATAATGGTCAGGTAGTTATAGTTAATAATTCATTAAAAAATGTAGTCGGATATGATATTAACTACAAAAATATTTTGAACTTAGTGGAAAATGAAGACAGTAATGAACTAAATAAAACTTTTTATAATTCAATAAACAAGAGAATTCCGTCCTATACAAGAGTAAAAATCAAAAGTTTAGATGAAGAAGAAGTAACACTTTTATTTCACCCATTATCATATTTTAATAAAAATTTATGTTTATGTTTGATGTTTAGCAGTATAAACAAAAATATAGCAGATGATATGAAATCTATCATAGATAATCTTTATAGTAGTGAACAAAATAGGTCAGAGTTTTATGCAAATTTAGCCCACGAACTTAGGACACCTCTTAATGTTATATTAGCCTCAATGCAGATGCTAAATATTTATATTAATAAAGATTTATCAGTAAATAAATATATGAAGATAATGAAGCAGAACTGCTTGAGGCTCTTAAGACTTATAAATAACCTTATAGATGCTACCAAGATAGATGCTAATTTTATGAACTTGAATTTAAACAACTACAACATTGTTAATATAGTTGAAAATATTGTACAGTCTGTTGTTGATTATGCTAAAGCTCAATGCATAGATGTTATTTTTGATACAGATGAGGAAGAAGTGATTGTTGCCTGCGATCCAGATAAGATTGAAAGAATAGTTCTTAATCTATTATCAAATGCTATAAAGTTTACACCTAAAGGAGGAAATATAATTGTTTATGTAAAGACTTTAAATGAATATGTTAAAGTAAGTGTTAAAGATACTGGATGTGGTATACCAATGGAAAAGATAGAGACTATCTTTGATAGATACAGGCAGATTGATAATAATTGCAGAAAATCTGGAAGTGATATAGGGCTATCCCTTGTAAAGAGTTTGACTGAGCTTCACGGAGGTTTTGTGGAGGTTGAAAGTGTAGAGGGAGAGGGGAGTACGTTTAGTTTTGCAATCCCAATAAAAACCATAGATACTGTAGATGATACAGAGGTATTTGAACATAATATGAATGTAGAAAAGATAGAGGTTGAGTTTTCGGATATATATTCATAGTTAGTATATTATAGAAAATAAAATAAAAAAGTGCCATAAACAGCGTTTATGGCACTTTTTTAATCATAAATTATACATTTAAACTATTATAGGTATTCAAATTTAGTTCCTTCTCAGAATTTGCTATAATTGTTGTTCCAACAGCATCCCCTGTTACATTTACTGCTGTTCTGCACATATCAAGTATTCTATCTACAGGAAGAATTAATGCAATACCCTCAACTGGTAATCCCACCTGTTGAAGAACCATTGCAAGCATTACTATTCCGGCACCAGGAACTCCAGCAGTTCCTATTGATGCAAGAGTTGCAGTTAAAACTACTATAATAAGTTGAGTTATAGTAAGGTTTTTTCCAAACAACTGTGCTATAAATACTGTTGCAACACCCTGCATTATTGCAGTACCGTCCATATTTATTGTTGCACCAAGTGGAATTGTAAAGCTTGCTATAGATTCTGGTATTCCAAGCTTTTCTTCACAGGTTTTTAAGTTTACAGGGATAGTTGCATTACTACTTGATGTACTAAAGGCAACAACCATTACAGTCCAGAATTTTTTAAAGAAGTTAATTGGGTTTACTCTACCTACTACCTTTAACATTGAACCATATACAAGTATTAGCTGTATTAAAAGTGCAAATAGTACAGTAAATACATATTTTAGAAGTGGTATTAATACCTTCATACCCTGTGACATAAGTACGTTAGAGATGAGTGCAAATACGCCTAATGGAGCAAATAGCATAACAACACCAATAAGTTTTAGACAAACTTCATTGGCCTGCTCAATTAAACTTAAAAGTCCCTTTGCCTTTTCGCCAACAAGTGTTATACATATTCCAAATAGTATTGAAAACACAATTATTTGAAGCATTTCACCCTTTACAAGGGATTCAAATGGGTTGGTTGGAATCATATTAACAAATATGTCCATTATAAATGGTGCTTGATTTGCCTTAAATTCAGTTGACGAGGAAAGATTAAGCCCTACACCTGGGTTGGTTATGTTGGCAAGTATTAGGGCAATTGTAATTGCCAAAGCTGTTGTAGCTAAATAATATACTATTATTTTACCACCAATTCTACCAAGTTTTCTAATATCACCAAGGCTTGCGGTACCAACGATTAGAGAAAATAATACTAATGGTACAACTATTAATTTAATTCCCCTTAAAAATATATTACCTACAGGAACTAAAATCCACTTTGATAGTGTGGAATTTAGAGTTTCTGGGAAAAAGTTGTTGGCTAAAATTCCAAATATGAGTCCTAAAATAAGAGCATATAATATTTTTTTAGCCAGAGAAGTTTTTTTCATTTTACCAATCCCCCTTATAATGATAATATATAGTTTAATTATATACAAAATATTATGAAATATGCAATAATAAAAACCATAATAATTCAATTATAGTATTTAAATTTATTTAAAAGTCTGTTTTATATAGTTAATTAGTGATATATTGTATTTCTTTATAGGGGTAAGGGGATAATATAATGACAGAATTTGAAAATAAATTTGCAAAAGAACTTTTGATAAAGTTTACGATAATAGAAGGAATTACATTTGAAATTGATTATGTAACTTGATATAATTGTTCTATTGTTTAAACAGGGGGTGTTATTTTGAAGGTTAGGGTTACAAATAAAAATAGCTTATTCTATGGACAAGAGTTCATAGTAGATTTAATGAATCATCAATATGTAGGGTCTAAAAGGGGCAAAATATTAGTAAAATTTGAGGATGTAGAGTTTATTGACTTAACAGATAGCGAGATAAGTATAGTTCTTCATAGAGAAATATTAAAGACTTCTATACCAAAGGCACTAAATGGACTTTTTTATTATAATCTATTAATTGACACAATTTGTCGACATATAGAAGGGGATTTTAATAGGGTTGAGATAATTAGAGAAGATTATAAGGAATTAAAAAGGGTATGGGAAAAGAATCTTTTAATATTAGTAGATAAAATTCCAGTTAAGATTAATATAATAGGACAATATTACACTAAAAATAGTATTGATGTTAACATTACAACGGTTTCTCAAGAGGAATTTATAAGAGAATGCAAAAGGGAAGAGGAAAAATTGGAGAAGGAAATAAGGGAGAGGAATAAAAGAATAGAAGGAATAAAAAGGGCTGTATCTATTGTAATATAATAGATACAGTTCTTTTTTATACTGCTTATTATAAATTGGTATAAAAATTCGATAAAAACGATAAAAAATATATTTAATTGAGTATAAACTATATATTTGCCAAAATACATTAAAATTTGACAGAAAATTAAGTTAGTTAAAATAATTGTTACATGTTAAAATAAAAATGGACCTAATGGATTAATCAAATAATCCAAGTGCTTTAAGAGGTGTTTTGAATGAATATAGTAATAGACAAAAAGAGTGGAATTCCACTATATATACAGGTTAAAAATCAAATAATGGAACAGATTAAAAATGGCACCCTAAAGATTGGTACCAAGATGCCAACCGAACGGGAATTGGCTTCAATGCTTAATATAAGCAGAAACACAATAAGTTCTGCCTATAAGCTTCTTGAACAGGAGGGAGTAATTGTTTCATATCAAGGAAAAGGAACCTTTGTAGCAGAAGAGGCCAAAACTTGGAAGAGACACAGTATAAATGACAAATTATTAAAGATTATAGATATAGCACTTGAGGAATCCCTTAAAATGGGACTGTCCTATGATGAGTTTATTGCACTTGTTATGAACAGAGTAAAGGAGAAGCAGGATATATTAAAAAATATAAGTGCTATTTTTATAGAATGCAACATTGAACAGGCTAAGGATTTTGCAAAGCAGCTATCAAAGGCAACAGGCCTTAATATAATTCCTCTTACAATAAAGGACTTAGAAGAAAGAAACGAAGAAGTGCAAAAAATACTAAATGGAGTACAGGTTATAATAGCAACCTTTAATCACGTGAATGAGGTTAAAGAGTTGACATCAGATTTTAATAAAGAGGTTTTAGGTGTTGCAATAACACCTTGTCTTGAGACAATCGTAAAAATTGCAAAGTACCCAAAGGGGACAAAATTTGGACTTGTGTGCATATCTAATGAATTTCAGTTCAAGGTTCAAAGTGCACTAAAGTCAGCAGGCCTTGATGTAGATATTATTGCTACTACCAGTCGAGAACTAAATGAAATAAAAAACATAATAAACACGTCAGATGTAGTAATAGTTTCCCCAGGAAGACGTAAAGAAGTAAAGGCAATAGTAGGAGATAAGAGGGAGATTATAAGTTTTGATTACAACTTAGACCAAGGCAGCGTAAAGGCTGTTATTTCAAAAATGGTAGAACTTAAAAAAATATAAAGAATGAGGGAGGATTTTTATGCAAAATGGAAAGACTGTAGTTATAGGAGTAATTGGTGCTGACTGCCACGCTGTAGGCAACAAGATTATCGAACACGCATTAAAGGAAGAAGGCTTCAATGTAGTAAACATTGGAGTTTTAAGCCCACAAGAAGACTTTATAAACGCAGCAATTGAAACAAATGCAGATGCAATTTTAGTTTCATCACTTTATGGACACGGAGAAATTGACTGTAGAGGCTTTAGAGAAAAATGCAACGAGGCTGGACTTAAGGATATAATTCTTTATGTTGGTGGAAATCTTGTTGTAGGAAAGCAAGACTGGAAGGAAGTTGAAAAGAGATTTTTAGATATGGGATTTAACAGAGCATATCCACCAGGAACAGATATAAAACTATCAATCAAGGACCTTAAAAAGGATTTGGGGTTAGAAGAATAATTTGAAGGTGATTATATGGATGCTATTTTATTAATTGATTTTGGTAGCACATATACCAAGCTTACTGCTGTTGATATTGAAAATGAAGAGATACTTGCAACAGCAAAGGATTTAACAACTGTAAATACCGATATAATGATAGGTTTTAATAAGGCCTATGAGAAGTTAATGAAAAATATAGGTGAAAGAAAAGTTAACTTTGTTAAAAAGCTTGCTTGTTCAAGTGCAGCAGGTGGGCTTAAGATGGTTGCAATTGGACTCGTACCTGAACTAACAGCAGAGGCAGCAAAGAGAGCTGCTCTTGGTGCAGGGGCAAGAATACTTGGAGTTTATAGCTATGAATTAAATAAACACGAAATAGAAGAAATAAAATCTAAAAAACCAGATATCATTCTACTTGCAGGTGGAACAGATGGAGGTAATAAGGATTGTATAATACACAATGCAAAACTATTGGCAGAGCATATTAAAGATGTTCCAATTGTAGTAGCAGGCAATAAAAATGCAAATGATGAGATTGAGGAAATATTCAATAATGCAGGTCTTTTTTATAAAATTACTGAAAATGTAATGCCAAAGCTAAATACAATAAATGTTGAACCTGCAAGAGAAGTTATAAGAAGCATTTTTATGCAGAAAATAGTAGAAGCCAAGGGAATGAAAAATGCTGAAAACTTTATTAATGGAATATTAATGCCAACACCAGCAGCAGTGCTCAAGGCAGCAAAGATATTAGCAGATGGTAGCGACAAGGAAGAAGGAATAGGTGAACTTATAATTGTTGATATAGGTGGTGCAACAACGGATGTTCACTCAATTGCAAAGGGAGACCCATCAAAGCCTGGAGTTACATTAAGGGGACTTCAGGAGCCATATGCAAAAAGAACTGTTGAAGGTGACCTGGGAATGAGAGTAAGTGCAGTATCACTGTTTGAAGCTGCAGGAACAAGAAGAATTAAAAAGTTTGTACCTAATACACAATATGATGTAGAGGAAAGATGTAAGTTTTTACAACAAAATGTGAATATAATCCCACAAACCGAAGAGGAATATGAATTTGATGAAGCACTTGGTATGGTAGCAACTGAAATTGCTATGGAAAGACACGTAGGTACAGTTGAAAGTGTTTATACTCCAATGGGAATTATCTATTCACAAGTTGGTAAAGACCTGTTAAATGTTAAGTATTTAATAGGAACTGGTGGAGTTTTAGTACACAGTAGAAATCCACAGAAGATTTTGAAGGCAGGGCTTTTTACAATGGAAAGTCCAAACTATCTAAAACCAACCAATCCAGTTATCTTAGTTGATAAGACCTACATATTATCTGCTATGGGGCTTTTGGCAGAGGAATATCCAGATATGGCAGTTAGAATAATGAAAAAATATATTGTAAGGGCTTAAGGAGGAAAACTTATGGAACTAAGAAATAAAAAGCTTACACACGATGAGTTTTTTAAACAAAGAGAGGAAGTTTTAAGACAATGGCCAACTGGTGCTAATCTTAACTTAGAAGAAGCAGCAGAATATTTAAAGAAGGTTCCAGACCACAAGCATTTTAGCAAAAAATTAAGGTATGCTAAGGAAAATGGAATTACTTTAGCACAACCAAGAGCAGGTGTTGCGTTAGTTGAAGATCATATAAATCTATTAAGATATCTTCAAAATGAAGGAGAAGCAGACCTTCTTCCATCAACAATAGACAGCTATACAAGACAAAATAGATACAACGAATGTGAAGTTGGTATAGAGGAGAGTAAAAAAGCTGGACGTTCAATGTTAAATGGATTCCCAGCAGTTAACTATGGTATAGAAGGCTGTAGAAAGGTTTATGAGGCAGTAGATTTACCACTTCAAGCAAGACACGGTACACCAGATGCAAGATTACTTTCAGAAATAATACACGCATCAGGTTGGACTTCAAATGAAGGTGGAGGAATTTCCTATAACATACCATACGCAAAGAGCGTTTCAGTTGAAAAGACAATAAGAGACTGGCAATACTGTGATAGATTAGTTGGTATGTATGAAGAAATGGGAATAGAATTAAATCGTGAACCATTTGGTCCACTAACAGGTACTTTAGTTCCACCAAGTATATCAAATGCTGTAGCTATAATAGAAGGACTTCTTGCAGCAGAGCAGGGCGTAAAGAACCTAACTCTTGGATATGGACAATGCGGTAACTTGATACAAGATGTTGCGGCAATAAGAGCACTTGTTGAACAGGCAGAGGAATATTTCAAGATGTATGGATATGATGTTTACTTAACAACAGTATTCCATCAATGGATGGGTGGATTCCCACACGATGAATCAAAGGCATTTGGGGTAATTTCTTGGGGTTCAGCAACAGCAGCACTTGCAGGAGCAACAAAGGTTATCGTAAAGACTCCACACGAAGCTGTTGGTATTCCAACTAAAGAAGCAAATGCAGCAGGAATCAAGGCTACAAAGCAAACATTAAACCTATTAAGAGGTCAAAGACTACCAGAATCAAAGGAATTAAAGGCAGAAATAGAGCTTATAAAGGCAGAAACTAAGTGCATACTTGATAAGGTGTATGAACTTGGAAATGGTGACTTGGCAGTAGGTACAGTAAAGGCCTTTGAAGCAGGTGTTTTAGATATACCATTTGCACCAAGCAAGTACAATGCAGGTCAAATTATTCCAGCAAGAGATAATAATGGTGCAGTAAGATTCTTAGAATTTGGTAATATACCATTTACAAAGGAAATAAAGGACTTTAATAGACAACTTCTTGAGGAAAGAGCAAAGTATGAAGGAAGACCTGTAAGCTTCCAAATGGCAGTTGATGATATATTTGCAGTAGGTAAAGGTGTATTAGTTGGAAGACCAGAAAATATGAGATAATCAGGGGGAGATTAATATGAGAATAATAGATGTAATTTGTTCAGCAGGTAGAACAGGATTTTTCTTTGATGACCAAAGAGCAATTAAAAAGGGAGCAAAACACGATGGATTTACTTATGTTGGAGAACCAGTGACAGAAGGATTTAAGAAGATAAGACAAGCTGGAGAATCAATTTCAGTAATGATAATACTTGAGGATGGTCAAATTGCATATGGAGACTGTGCAGCTGTTCAATACTCAGGTGCAGGTGGAAGAGACCCATTATTCTTAGCAGAGGATTTTATACCAGTTATTGAAAAGGAAATAGCTCCAAAGCTAATTGGAAGAGAAGTAACAAGATTTAAAGAACTTGCAGAAGAAATAGACTCAATGGAGGTTAACGGAAAGAGACTTCATACTGCAATAAGATATGGTGTAACACAAGCGATACTTGATGCAGTATCAAAGGTAAGAAAGTTAACAATGGCAGAGGTTATAAAGGAAGAATACAACATAAAGGGAGAAATAAAGAGAGTTCCAATATTTACTCAATCAGGTGATGACAGATACAATAATGTAGATAAGATGATTATAAAGGGTGCAGATGTTCTTCCACACGGCCTTATAAACAATGTTGATGAAAAGCTTGGAAGAAATGGAGAACTTCTAAAGGAGTATGTAGCTTGGTTAAGAGATAGAATAAAACACCTAAGAGCAGAAGAAGGATATACTCCAGTTCTACACATAGACGTTTATGGAACAATAGGTATTGCCTTCAATAATAATACACAAAAGATGGCAGAATACCTTGGAGAACTTGAAAAGGTAGCAGCACCATTTAAGCTAAGAATAGAAGGACCAATGGATGTTGAAAACAGAGAAGGACAACTTAAGGCATTAAAGGAACTAAGACAAGAATTAAAGAAGAGAAATATAGGTGTTGAACTTGTGGCAGATGAATGGTGTAACACTTGGGAGGATATAAAACTATTTGTAGATGAAGAAGCAGCAGATATGATTCAAATAAAGACTCCAGATTTAGGTGGTATAAATAACATAGTTGAATCAATCTTATATTGTAAGAAACACGGTGTTGGAGCATACTGCGGTGGAACTTGTAATGAAACAGACCGTTCAGCACAAATCTGTACAAATATTGCAATAGCTTGTGGTGCCGACCAATGTCTTGCAAAACCAGGTATGGGTGTTGACGAAGGATTTATGATAGTGTACAACGAAATGAATAGAGTAATAACTTTAGCAAAGGCAAGAGAAAGAATTAATTTAAAAAGAGAAGCGGCAATAACAAAGTAATATAAAGGGCAATCTCAAAACGATTTTTGAAATGTTTAATGGAATTGTTTTTAGTTTTGGTGTCACGGTAGTTCGTGACACCAAAACTTACAAATAGATAGTTTTGAGAGTAGCCCTATTAAACATTTAGGAGGAATAATATGAGAGAGGTTCACGTTTCAAAAATCACAGAGACAATAAAGAAACTATGTATGGATGCAAATTATTATTTAGGTGAAGATATAAAAAATAAATTTTATGAATTTAAAGAGAAGGAAACTTCAAAGCTTGGAAAAGAAATACTCGATATATTAATAAATAACAGTGAGATAGCAGAGAAGGAACAAATGCCAATGTGCCAAGATACGGGTATGACGGTTGTTTTTATGGAAATAGGTCAGGATGTACACATAGTAGGTGGAAATGTAGAAGATGCAATAAATGAAGGGGTAAGGCAGGGATATATTGAAGGATATTTAAGAAAGTCTGTTGTAAAGGACCCACTTGATAGAGTAAACACAAAGGATAATACTCCAGCTATAATACACTACAACATAGTTCCAGGAGATAAGATAAAGATTACAGTTGCACCAAAGGGATTTGGAAGCGAAAATATGAGTAGATTAAAAATGTTAAAGCCAGCTGATGGTGTTGAAGGTGTTAAAAGGTTTGTACTCGAGACAGTTAAAGAAGCAGGGCCTAATCCTTGCCCACCTATTGTAGTTGGAATAGGAATAGGCGGAACCTTTGAAAAGGCAGCTTTTCTTGCTAAAAAGGCTCTTTTAAGAAGTATAGATGAAGAAAATAAAAATCCCTATTATGCAAAGTTAGAGAGGGAACTTTTAGATGCAATAAATAGGCTTGGAATAGGGCCACAGGGATTTGGAGGATTAACAACCTGTCTTGGTGTAAATATTGAAGTTTATGCAACTCATATTGCTGGCCTACCAGTTGCTGTTAATATAAACTGTCACGCCACAAGGCATAAAGAGGCCATTATTTAGGAGGGGTAAAATGCAAAAGAAAATTACAACGCCATTAACAAATGAATGTATAGAAAATTTAAAAGCTGGGGATAGTGTACTTCTGACGGGATATATTTATACTGCACGTGATGCGGCACATAAAAGACTTGTTGAGCTTATCGAAAAGGGAGAAGACTTGCCCTTTGATGTAGAGGGTCAAGTAATTTATTACGTTGGGCCAACTCCAGCAAAGGAGGGTATGCCAATAGGTTCAGCAGGACCAACTACAAGCTATAGAATGGATCCATATACCTCTGCTCTTTTAGATAAGGGATTAAAGGGGATGATAGGTAAGGGAAAAAGAAGTTTAGAGGTAGTAGAATCAATGAAGAAGAATAGAGCAGTTTATTTTGCAGCAATAGGAGGGGCTGCAGCATTAACTGCAAAATGTGTAAAGGAATCAGAGCTTGTAGCCTACGAAGACTTAGGAGCAGAGGCTATAAGAAGGTTATATGTTGAGGATTTACCTTTAATAGTTGTTATTGATGCAGAGGGAAATAATTACTATGAAATAGGACAGCAGGAATATAAAAAATCTATTGAGTAGGTGATAGTATGAAGATTAATAATCCAGCAAAGGCAGGAAGTTTAGAATCAAACGACATATTTGTTATGGTTTTTCCTAATGAAAATGGAAACGAAATAGAGCTTGAGAGCATAGTTATTAAACAATTTGGCAAAAGGATAAGGGAAGTAATAGAAGAAATCTTAAAGGAGCTTAATGTTGAAAATGCTAAAATTATTGCAAAGGATAGAGGGGCCCTTGACTATACGATTAAGGCACGAGTTGAAACTGCAATAAGAAGAGCAATGTAGCGAGGTGTTAAGAATGAAACTAAGGAGAACAATGCTTTTTATGCCAGGTAATAATCCTGGTATGATACAGAATGCTTCAATACTTGGAGCAGACAGCGTTATATTAGACTTAGAGGATGCTGTTTCAATAGATGAAAAGGATGCAGCAAGAATGCTTGTTAGAAATGCTCTATCAACTCTCGACTTTTCAGGATGTGAAGTGGTTGTTAGAATAAATTCTATCCAAAGTGATTTTGGATATGATGATTTAAATGTTATTGCAAGGGTAAAACCCGATGCAATATTAGTACCAAAGGCAACAAGTGATGATATTGAAGAGATTGATGAAATTCTCTCTATAATAGAAAGAGAAGAGGGATTTAAATTAGGTTCAATTAAGCTTTTCCCTCTTGTAGAGACTGCAATTGGACTTGAAAACATAAGAGAAACAATTCTTGCATCCAAGAGAAATATAGGAGTTCTTCTTGGTGCAGAGGATTTAACAGCGGATATGGGAATAAAAAGAACAAGAGAGGGAAATGAAATATTCTATGCAAGAAACAGGGTAGCTTCAATATGTAAAGCATATAAAATAGACGCAATAGATACTCCCTTTGCAGATGTAAATGATGTTGAAGGTTTAATAGAAGATACAAAGAGGGCAAAGGCAATAGGTATGACGGGAAAAGCAGCAATAAACCCAAGACAGATTGATTATATACACGAAGTATTCTCACCTTCTATGGAAGAGATAATGTATGCAAAGAGAGTTTTAAAGGCTAAGGAGGAGGCACTAAAGGAAGGTAAGGGTGTTTTCTCACTTGATGGAAAGATGGTAGATGCACCAATAATTCAAAGGGCAGAAAACATTATACTAAAAGCTAAACTTGCAGGTATCATAAGGGAGTGATTTTATGGAAAATATTTTGGGAAGAGTTTTACCAGAGTACATAGAAGGCTATGGAGAGGTTAAACCATTTAGTGGAGCCTTTAACAATCTTGGTATAAAGAGCAAAAAACAAGTCTCTGTTAAATGTGTTGCACCTTCTGATGTAAAACTTGTTGAATCAATAAAAGAGGCACTTATAAAATGTGAAATAAAGGACGGTATGACAGTTTCCTTTCACCATCATTTAAGAAACGGTGACTATGTTCTTAATATGGTGATGGATGAAATAGCAAAGATGGGAATAAAGAATATAAAGGTGGCGGCAAGTTCAATATTCCCTGTTCACGCACCACTTGTTGAACATATTAAAAATGGAGTGGTGACAGGTATATATGCAAATTATATGTCTGGACCTGTTGCAGAGGCAGTATCAAGGGGACTTTTAAAATATCCTGCAATTATGCATACCCACGGTGGAAGAGCAAGGGCAATAGAATCAGGCGATTTAAAGATAGATATAGCCTTTATTGCAGCTCCAACCTGCGATGAATATGGTAATATAAACGGTGTTTATGGACCTTCAGCCTGTGGAAGTTTAGGATATGCAATACCAGATGCAATGTATGCAGGAAGGGTTGTTGCAATAACAGATAACTTAGTTGCTTACCCTGCTTGTCCTATAGAAATAAGCCAAGAATATGTAGATTATATAGTTAAGGTGGATTCAATAGGAGACCCTAAAGGAATAGTTTCAGGAACAACAAAGATAACAAAGGACCCAGTTGGACTTAAGATAGCAAAGATGGCAACTGAGGTTATTGAAGCTTCAGGGCTTCTAAAGGATGGCTTTTCATTCCAAACTGGTGCAGGTGGTATATCACTTGCTGTTGCAAAGTATGTAAGGGATGTAATGAAGAAAAAAGGTATAAAGGGTAGCTTTGCAGCAGGCGGAATTACAGGCTATATAGTAGATATGTTTGAAGAAGGCTTATTTGAGGCATTGTTTGACGTTCAGTGCTTTGACTTAAAGGCTGTTGAATCCTATAGAAGAAATGTTGCACATCAAGGTATGTCTGCATCACTTTATGGAAATCCACACAACAAGGGTGCAGTTGTCAACAGATTGGACGTAATGATACTTGGTGCTACTGAAATAGATGTTAATTTTAATGTTAATGTAACAACTGGTTCTGATGGAGTTATAATGGGAGGTTCAGGAGGACATAGTGATACTGCTGCAGGTTCAAAGCTTGCAATAGTTGTTACAAAGCTCTTAAAGGGGAGACTACCAATTGTAGTTGATAAGGTTACAACAGTTACAACGCCAGGAGAAACTGTCGATGTAATAGTAACAGAAAGAGGAATAGCAGTAAACCCAAGAAGACAGGATTTATTAGAAAAATTAAAGGAGACAAATCTACCAATAATGACAATAGAAGAACTTAAAAAACTTGCAGAAAATATGGTAGGAACCCCAGAAAATATAGAGTTTGACGACAAGGTTGTGGCTGTTGTGGAATACAGAGATGGTACTGTAATAGATGTAGTTAGAAAAGTAAAGGAATGATATTATGGAATTTAGATTTTTGATGGATTTTGAAAAATATTTGGCAGATGAATTTTTAAAGGGCATTGGATTAGAACTTGAGAAGGATGTTGATGAAACTTTATGTTGTTTTGAAGATGGAGAGATTATAGGAACTTGCTCCTATTCAAAAAATGTAATTAAATGCTTTGGAATAAAGGAAGAATACAGGGGGGAGGGGCTTGCCTCCTCTCTTATCACAAAAATACAAAATAGGATGTTTGATAAAGGAATATATGAGTATTTTGTTTTTACATTAGAAAAAAATATACAAATTTTTAAGTCCTTAGGCTTTAAAGAGGTGGCAAAGGCTGATTCTGTTGTGCTTCTTGAGGGTGGAACTTCAGATGTTAATAGGTATCTTTTGAATATGGTAAAGGCAAGTGGAATTGATGTAAGTAAAAAAAGAGCTGCTCTTGTTGTGAATTGTAATCCTTTTACACTTGGGCATCTTTATTTAATTGAAAGAGCATCAAAGGAAAATGAAGAGGTTATTGTATTTGTAGTTGAGGAGGACAGGTCAGCTTTTCCAACTGATATAAGGTTTAATTTAGTGAAACTTGGATGTAGGCATTTAAAAAATGTTACTGTTATAAAGGGTGGAAGATATATTATTTCATCCAATACATTTCCATCGTATTTTTTAAGAAAAAAGGATGATAAATTAAGTATATATACTAAACTTGATGCAACTATTTTTGGTATGTATATTGCAAAGGTCTTTAATATTAATAGGAGATATGTAGGGACAGAGCCCTACTGTGATGTAACAAATGAATACAATAAAACTATGTTGAATATATTACCAAATTATGGAGTGGAAGTCTGCTTAGTAGAAAGACTAATAAAGGAAGGTAGTGCAGTTAGTGCATCAATGGTTAGAAGCCTATTGAAGGAAGATAAACTCAATGAAGTAGAAAAATTAGTACCACAGATAACCTATGACTTTCTAAAAACAGAAGAGGGTAAAAGGATAATAGAGAATATAAAAAGGAGAGATTTACCACATTGATAGGAATTTTAGAGGATAGAGAAAGAAGATATGAGGAGACATTAAAATTAATAGATTTAAATTTAGGAACAGTTCTTTGTGCCAAAATTAATTATCCTGGCAAAAACAAAAATACTGAATGTGCTAAAATGGCTTTTAGTGTATTAAGACAGGAAATTTATAAAGAGTTTGATGGAAAGATTAAAGTTGAAAAAAAATTATCAGGCTATGATGGAGACAGTTTGCTTTTGATAATAGATTTACCAATAATAGAAGTTAAAAAAAGAAGTATAAAAATTGAGACTGAACATCCTTTAGGAAGAATATTTGATGTCGATATATATAATAGAGATGGTGTGCCTTTAAGTAGAGGTGATTTTAATATACAGGAAAGAAAATGTATTGTATGTGGAAGTGCTGCAAGGGAGTGTATAGTTAAAAAGAGACATAGTTTAGGAGAGGTTTTAGAAAGAGTTAACAAAATGATAAAGGAATATGGAGACAGGTATGACAAATAGAGAGACATTTATAAAGAAAATATCTCAGATTGCATTAGAGGCAACTTTGCTTGAAGTTTCAACACATCCAAAACCAGGGCTTGTAACGCCCTTTTCTAATGGTTCACATAAGGATATGAGCTATGTAACCTTTATAAAGAGTGCATCTTCTATTGCACCTTATTTTTCTGAATTTATAAATACAGGTATCATATATAGTGAAAATGTTTTAGATAAACTAAGACCAATTGGACTTATAGCTGAAAAGGATATGTTTTGTGCAACTGATGGTGTAAATACGCATAAGGGATTAATTTTTTTGCTTGGTGTTATATGTGCAGGATGTGGAGTTTTGTTTCGTGAAAAGAAAGTTATAAATAGAGCCTCTATATCTAAAACAGTTAGTGAAATTACAAAGGGCATTGTAGAGAGAGAACTAAAAAATTACGACGAAAAAAAAGGTATAACAAACGGACAGAGAATTTATAAAAAGTATGGTTTAACTGGTATTCGTGGTGAAGTTGAGGGAGGACTTAAGTCAATTATAGATTATGCACTTCCAACATTTGAAAAATATAATAAAAGGTTAAGCATTAATGATACGCTTGTTAATACTCTACTTTCTCTTATGACAGTAGTTGATGATACAACGGTTGTACATCGTACTTCAATTGAGGGATTAAATTTTGTAAAAAAACATTCTAAAATTGCATTAGAACTTGGAGGAATGGCAACAAAAAAGGGAGTAGATTATATTGAAAATTTGGATAGAGAATTTAAAGAAAGGAATATAAGTCCTGGAGGATGTGCAGATTTACTTGCAGCAACATATATGATATATAAAATTGAGGCGATATGGAGGAATGAGTATGCAGATTTTACTTTCATCAATTATCAATCACAACAGGAAATATACTAAAGAGGGTGAAGTAGCTACCTATATCCCTGAACTATCTAAGGCAGATAAAAATCACTTAGGAATATATGTGGTGACATTAGATGGTGAAGAGTATGGTGAGGGAGATTATAATGTAAAGTTTACAATGCAGAGTATATCAAAGGTTGTAACATTAATGCTTGCTCTTTTGGATAATGGACCAGAAAAATTATTTGAAAAAATAGATATGGAACCTACTGCAGACACATTTAATTCAATAAGTTCACTTGAAACAAGAAATCCACAAAAGCCATTAAATCCAATGATAAATTCAGGAGCAATTGCAACAACTTCATTAATTTATGGTGAAAGTAGTGAGAAAAAGATTGAAAGGATATTAAAGTTTACAAGAAGAATAACAGGAAATAAGGATATAAATATAAACTATGATGTTTTTAAGTCGGAAAAGGAGACGGGGCATAGAAATAGAGCCCTTGCCTACTATATGAAAAGTACAGGTGTTATAGATGGTGATGTTGAAGATATATTGGATGCATATTTTATGCAGTGTTCTATGGAGGTTACCTGCAAAGATATTGCACGAATAGCAGCAATGCTTGCAAATAATGGACTTTTACCCTGGAGTGGAGAAAGAATAATTCCGGCCCATTATGCAAGAATAGTAAAAACTATAATGGTTACTTGCGGAATGTATGATGAGTCAGGTGAATTTGCAGTAAAGGTTGGAATACCTGGTAAAAGTGGAGTTGGTGGGGGCATACTTGCTGCTGTTCCAAACAGAATGGGAATAGGTGTATTTGGTCCTGCTCTAAATAAAAAGGGAAATAGCATAGCAGGATTAAAGGTTTTGGAGGAGCTTTCAAGGGAACTTGATTTAAGCATATTCTAAGGGGGAAGCAGATGAAAAAGTTGGGAATTTTTTTAATTACATTAGGTATTTCAATATTAATTTTTACAGGGGTTGTAAATTATATAGCCCACAAAGAAAGACAGGCTCTGATTGAAACAGTAAAGGGAGTAAAGAATTCTATAGCTGCAAATGATTTGGAAAAAAATAATGTAAATAAAGATAAAAGGTATAATGCAAAAAATCCTATTGGGGTACTTGAAATACCTAAAATTGATTTAATAATACCTATTGTAGAGGGAGCAACAGAGGAAAGTTTAAGAAATGCCGCAGGACATATTGAAGGCACAGGTCCCTTAGGAGCAGATAGTAGTAATTACTGCATTGCAGGACACAGAGCTCATTATACAGGAGGATTTTTTCATAGGCTTGATGAGCTTGAGAGCGGAGATGAAATAAAGATAAAAACTAAAGAGGGTGAATTCTATTTTAATGTCATAGAAAAGAAGATTGTAACTCCCGATAAAGTTGAGGTTTTAAACCCAATAAAGGGTAAGGCTCTTGTCACACTTATAACTTGCCACCCTTTATATAGTAACAAACAGAGGTTAATAGTTGTGGCAGAGCTCAAAAAATAAAATGGAGCAGGTAACGGGAATCGAACCCGCATAGCCAGCTTGGGAAGCTGGAGCTCTGCCATTGAGCTATACCTGCATTACATTAATATTATAACCAATTTTTACAATTATAATCAATTTGAAAAATAAATAAATATTTTGAAAAATAATTAGATTTATTGGGTAAATCTCAAAAGTGCTTTTATTTTTTGTTAAATTTAAGTATTTTTGAGGAGGGGTTCTATGTTAACATATCATTTTGAAAATAATATACCTTTGTTTAGATGTAGCATATGTGGAAAGTGTGAAGGATTTATAGAATCTAAATCATTCATAAATAAAAATAGAGGATGCTGCTGGTATTTTCCTAAATATACATTGATGGATATTAAAAATATCATATCGATTGGAAGAAAGGATTTTATAAGGAAATTAAAAAAATTAGATAATGTATATATTAGCAGTTTTTATTTAGAGGTTAGAGGTTATTTTGATGAAGAAGGATTTAATAAGATGGATATAGATGAAGATATTGATTTTGATAAAAAACTATTTTTTAGGCTGTGTCCATTTTGGCAAGAAAATGGGTGCAAAATAGATTATAAACTTCGCCCACATACCTGCAATCTTTATCTATGTAGAGAAGTAATAGAACTTTGTAAACAGGGTTATAGCGAATTTTCAAAGGAAAGAAAGGACTATTTTTCTTATATGATCTATTTTAATGAATTATTAAAACGAGAATTAATAGAAAATGGCTTGGACTTATTAAAGGATTTTGAATCTACATTGGAATTTATTAAGAAATATGAAGTACCAAAATTTGAACCAAGACAGATAGAAAAATTAATTTTTATAAATGAAGCATCTTAGAAGCGTTGATAAGTTTTGAGATTTTTTTATTAATTTGACAAATTTTTTTATATTTTAATATTGATTTTAATTATAAAAAAAATTAAAATAAAATTGTGTCAAATTTTGCTATGAGGTGTAGATTAATGAGACTTGTTAACATAGAAAGAGTAAAACCAGGAGATGAACTCGCACAAAGTATACTTGGAGCAGATGGTGCAATTTTATTAAGAGAGGGAGTTATATTAACGGATACCTATATAAGAAGGTTAAAGAATATAGGTGTAGAGTTTTTATATATAAAGGATGCACATTTAGAAGATTTAAAGGGTCAGGATGCTGAGTTTTTACAATTAAAGTCTCAAGCTGTAAAATCAGTTTCAACGGTTTTTTCTAAGCTTCAATACAACAGTGTAAATGAAGTAAGAAACACAATGGACACTATTTTGAATATTGTAGAGTATTTGCTTGAGAACAAGGATATAAATTCAACCTATTTAATGGAGCTTAAGACCTTTGATAATTATACCTTTATTCATTCCTTAAATACCTGTGTATTAGCACTATTCTTTGGAGTAAATCTTAATTATACAAGGAATATGCTTTTAGATTTAGGTATGGGGGCACTTCTTCACGATATTGGAAAGACAAAAATACCAACAGAGATATTAAATAAAAAGGGAAAACTAACAGAAGAAGAATTTGAGATAATGAAGAAGCATACCATCTATGGATATGACATAGTAAAGAATATAAGATATATCAATGAAAGAGGAAAATTGGTTGTACTTGAACATCACGAAAGATTTGATGGTTCAGGCTATCCTAATAAATTAAAGGGAGAGAACATATCAATGTTTGCAAGGATAGGCTGTATAAGTGATGTTTATGATGCGATTATAAGTGATAGAGTATATAGAAAGGGATTTTTAGCAAATGAAGCCTATGAGTTCATATTAGGTGGAAGTGGTACCTTCTTTGATGTAGAACTTGTAAAGATATTTAAAAATAATTTTTCAATATATCCCTTAGGCGTATGTGTAAGGTTGTCAAATGGAATTGAAGGATTTGTGGTTGGACACAATAAGGGATTACCAGATAAACCAGTAGTTAGAGTTATTTATGATGAGAAGGGTAACTCAATTCAACCTATTGAAATTGATTTATCTAAGCAAACCAATATAACAATTGTGGATGTAATAGTATAGATTAATGTATTTATCACTTAGGTACGAAAAAGTAATATATAGTGTAGTCCCATAAAAGGATTTTGTAGTAATAAACAAAATCCAGGCTGTTGAAAAAGTTATATATTGATTAGCCCCATGAAGGATTTTAAGGCATCGGTTCATTTCGCTAATCAATTCTAAGCTTTTCTTGTTTGAAAAAGTCCTACCCTCGCGATGCCATCGTCCTGATGGCCGCTCGGCTCGGCACGTCCTGTGCCGAATTATGGACTTTTTCAAAGTCGAAAACCTAAGAATTGCTAAAGCTTATGAAAGAGCCCATTGAAATCCTTTCATGGGGCTTTTTTATACTTTAGCTAACAAATGGGTTTGTCAACAATTTGGATTTTGTAGTAATAAACAAAATCCTTTTATGGGACTTTTTAAGTATGAACTGTCATATATGTTTAGCAATAATGATTGAATAAAAAATAAATCCGGAATAAATCCGGATATGGGGAATGAGGGAATATGGAGTTACTTTCCATATTAAAATACCACAAAATGAAGGATGAGTCAACAAAAATTTCATATTTCATTTGTTATAAAATTGTAGCTGACATAATATATTTTAAGAAGAGCAATATTTTTGGTGTTTCTATGCAGGATATAATTATGTTGGCACTTTTTACTGAAGCTATATGGGAAACATTAAAGCTTATTAAAACTAAGGATAAAATTAACTATGATAGAATAGGTGCAACAGCTGTAGGTATTTTAATAGCTATTGCTGCAAATGTAGATATTTTTTTATACTTAGGGAGGCCTCTTACTATTAAATATTTAGGGGCAATTTTAACAGGTATTTTAATTAGTAGAGGTTCTAATTTTATCCATGATTTACTTGGAAGTGTTAGCAGTATGTATCAAAGAAATAAGCCATAGGAATTTACCTATGGCTTATCTTATACGCTTTATTAGTGTTAATTTTCTCCCTTTAAGTGGTGAAATTTTTACGACGTCACCAGTTCTTGGAGCGTGTACAAACATTCCATCTCCTAAGTAAATTCCAACGTGACTAATTGGGCTATAAAAGAATACTAAATCTCCTGGCTGGGCATCATCAAGACTAACAGTTTGTCCAACTCTTGCCTGCTGTGATGCTCTTCTTGGAAGATTAATACCAAAATGAGCATATACATACTTAACATAGCCAGAACAGTCAAACCCTGATGGAGTATTTCCGCCCCAAACGTATGGAGTACCTAAAAATCTTAAAGCAAATGATACTATTTCGTTGGAGGAGGCTGAAATATTTCCTCTTGAGGTTGATGTAGATTTATTTGTTTTTCCATTTATTTGATTGTATAATTGATATATTTTTGCCTGATATTTTTTCATCTGCTCAGCGTACTGCTTCTTTTTAGACTTAAGCTGTGATATTAATTTCTGCTGTTCTATTTTCTTTTGGTTTATATCCTTTAATTTTTCTTCATTTTGATATTTTAGTTCTTCAATCTTTGCTTTAGATAGTTCAAGTTCTTTCTTTTTATTGTTTAATTCTTGTACTCCCCTGTTGATTTCATCAAGTGCATTAAGGTCAAACTGTATTACTGTTTTTACCATTTCAATTCTTGAAAGTAAATCGCTAAGACTGGTAAAACCAAGTATTAATTCTATATAATTTTCCGAACCATTCATATACATATTTTTAATTCTTTCATCAGCTGTCTTTTTTCTATTTTCAAATTCCATTTGAACCTTTTCAATTTCTTGTTGTTTTTGTAATATTTCATTATTAATGTTCTTAATTTCATTTTCATTCTTTTTTATTTCAAGGCTAACTTCATAGGCCTCAGCATCTATTTCTTCTATTTTAGATTCAATTTCGCCTATTTCCTGCATAACATCGTTATATTCTTTTTTTGTTTCTTGAAGTTTTTGTTCCAATTGTTTTTTTTCTTCTATTGGAGTTGCATAGGATAGGCTTGTACTAAAAATAAAAAATAAAGATAAACCTAAGGCAATTTTATTTAGTTTCATACTATACCCCCTTTACTACAATTTAAATTATATCATTTTTATTATTTAATTGGTATCAAAAATTAGAGAAAAATTTTTACAAAAGAATCTAAAAGTATTTAATTAGCTACAACAATATCGAAATTGTTACATAATAAAACAGCATAAAACTATAGTGGCTTATTCTTAAAAATTTTAAATTTTTCACATAAATGTGTTGTTTTATAAATTAAAATACTTTATAATATAATAGTGCAATCGTTTGAACAATTGTAAGGAGGCATATTATGAGCAGTTTATTAAAAATATTAAATAGGCTTGAAGAAAATATAGACAATGGAAAAGAGATTGACTTCAAAGTGCCTGCTATTTGGAATTCATTTGGATACAAAGGTTTAAAAGAAAATAAGGGGACAATATCAGTAAATCCATATGAATTCTATAGTGAATGTATTAAAAATACAATACTACCATATTACAACAAAGAAAAAAATTATAGCAATCCACTATCTAAATTAGTAGAGACAAAAAAATGGAACGGTTACATAGGTGGAGACTGGATAAAGAAGGCTAATGTTTATGGTATGCAAATAAGAACATCAAGTGCCTATGACCACGATGGAAGTGGAAGTCTTGAGCTAAATAACAGATTTGGACTTAAGGACACAGGGACTTTCCTAAAGACAATAGCACTTCTTCCACATCTTAAGAGAATGGGAATAGATGCTATATATTTACTACCTATATCCAAAAACAGTATGAGATATAAAAAGGGTGAGATGGGTTCACCATATGCAGTTAAGAACTTTTTTGAGCTTGATCCAACTTTAAAGGATCCAATGTTAGGTGAAGATATTACTATAGATGAAGAGTTTAAAGCATTAGTAGAGGCTTGTCATATATTAGGCATAAGAATAATGATAGACATTATACCAAGAACTTCAGCGAGGGATAGCGACCTTATATTTGAACATCCAGAATGGTTCTATTGGGTAAAGATAGATGAGCTTGACACATATGCACCACCTTATGTAGAAGGAATAAAGGCTGGGGATAAGCCATCTGTAGAAAACCTACCAAAGGTTTATGCAAGTGAAAGTGTAAAAAATCATATTAAAAAATTCTGCCCTGCTCCAAATGTTATAGATGAGAAGAAGTGGAATAACATTAAGGAAAGATGTTTAAAGGACAAAAGTTTAGATTTCTTTGATTTAATACAACAGGAGTTTGGTATAACTACTGCTCCAGCCTTCTCAGACTGTATAAACGACCCGCAACCACCTTGGACAGATGTTACTTTCTTAAGATTATATTTAGATAATCCTGAGGAGTCTGCAAAGTATGTAGATGAAAACCAGCCGCCATATATATTATTTGATATAATAAAGTCTAACTTATTCCAAGGAAAGCAAAAGAATATAGAACTTTGGGAAAGAATAGCAGACATTATACCAAGCTATCAAAGAAAGTATGGTATAGATGGTGCACGTATTGATATGGGACACGCACTACCAAAGGAATTAGAAGAGATGATACTAAAAAATCCAAGAGAGTTTGATGAGGATTTTTGCTTTATTGCAGAGGTATTAGACAATAAGGGAGATAAAGCAGCAAGAGAATCAAATTACAATATGATAATAGGAACAGCTTGGGCAGAAGAACCAAGATTCTATAAGGGTAAGTTTAATAAGCTTGTAGAGGATATGGAAAACCTAAAGGCTCCAATATTTGCAGCAGCAGAAACTCCCGATACACCAAGAGCAGCTTCAAGACTTGGTGGAAAAAAGTTCTCTAAATTTGTAGCAGTAATGAATGCATTTTTACCAAATGGAGTTCCTTTCATAACTTCAGGTTTTGAAATATTAGAAAAACAACCTATGAATTTGGGGCTTGATGCCAAGGAAGAAAATAGATTTTTACTTGATAAAAATGACCCATTATACGGAAAGCTTGCCTTCTTTGATAAGTATGCATTACATTGGGAAAATAGTGAAAATGATGAAATACTAAATATATTAGAAGATGTAGCAAATATAAGAAAAGAGTATTTAGATTATATTACAGATATTAATAATTATGTAAAATGTAGATTTGATAGAGAGAATATACTTGCAACTGCATATAGAGTAAATGATGAAACTCTGCTTGTTATAGGTAATTTAGATTTTGAGGATTCAGTAAAGCTTTCAAAGGAAGATATAGAAAAGGCACTTGGATTTAGTATAGTTTCATTAAAGACAATATTTAAAGATTTTAGGAAGGCAGATAAAGAAGAGAAGGATGTAGTGTTAAAGTACGGAGAAGTTGCAATTTTTGTTGTAAAGTAAAGTTAGAGGGCTGTGAAGCAAGTTTCACAGCCCAAGCTATAAAAAGGTTATATAGTGATTAGCCCCATAAAGGATTTTAAGGCATTAGTTCATTTCGTTAATCAATTCTAAGCTTTTCTTTGTTTGAAAAGTCCTACCCTCGCGATGCCATCGTCCTGATGGCCGCTCGGCTCGGCACGTCCTGTGCCGAATTACGG
>NZ_JAIHAO010000077.1:0-7506 GCF_020054765.1 Caloramator sp.
AAATTGAGTCTTCCTCTGTACATTGTTGCCCTCACCTTTTATATATTTTATCTTTCTACTTAATGCCTATTTTAACATATTTTTTATGAAGTGACTACACTAATTCTAGAATTCATATTGTCAAATACAAAGGTATATTATCTCAAGTCTATATATTCGTGCTTGCAGTAAAAACTGCCTTATTCAATAGTAAAAAGCAAACTTCTATATTTATCTATAGACTGCCCCATTGTGAGATTTTTTTCAAGATATTGTCTGCCGTTAGCCCCAAATACCTCCATATGTTTCCTATTTTCTATACAGAATCTTATATTTTTCTCAAGGCTGTCATAATCCTGTGGTTCACTGCATACCCCGCAATTACTTTTCTGAATCAGCAACCATGCCTCACTACCTTCTTCAAGTACGCCCAATACTGCTTTACCTGCTCCCATTACGCCATATATCTTACTTGGAACCGATACTCCTTTTATTCCCTTCTGATTTGTAACAAGGTGAACATCAGCGGCATTTAATGAATAAATCAATTGTTCTTTTGGTTGATATGGAACAAATTTTACATTATTCAATTGATGCCTTCTACAATACTCAACTAATTCATCTCGCTTGGCACCTTCACCAACAAAAACGAAAACTACATCTTTGATATCTTTGAATTTTTCAATCACTTTTATAATATTCTCCAGATCGTAATAAAGACCAATATTTCCAGAATACATAATAATAAATTTATCACTTAGCCCATATTTTTGAGCAAATTCTTTAACCTGAGGATGTTCTTTACTCAAGGGGTAAACCTCTTTTTCATTAATCCAATTATTAATTACATTTACCTTACCCCTATTAATCTTAGGAAGTCTTTTATATAATGTACTTTCCATATCATGGCCCACAACTATGATTCTATCTGCTATTTTACAAGACAGATTATCCAACCATCTTGCAAATTCAATAATAAATTTATTTTTTGAATAATTAACCACTTCTATTTGCTCAGGGTTAAAATCCTGTATGTTATAAATTAATTTTGAACCTTTAAATACCTTAGCGATAACGCCAAGTGAACCTCCTAAAATAGGCGGTTGGGAAATAGTAAAAACAATATCATGCTTTTTGGTTTTTAATATTGCATGGGAGGCATTGAAAAAATAAGATAAAATATGTTTTAACCTGCTTATTTTTTTCTTTTTATCTAATCTGGTGGCATTTACTCTAACCACATCGATATTTTCAAATTTTTCATAAGTAATACTCTTTCCCTTATATTGGTTTTGTTGAAGACTTTGAGTGTATCCCGGAACAACAGAAATAACCGAAATATTAAAATCTTTTTGTAATTCTCTACACAATTCCGTCATAATTTGTCCGGTAGATGCATAATCAGGATAAAAGTAATGGACAATAAACAATACACTTTTCATCTTATCTGTTCCCCTTATACCATTCAATAGTCTTTCTTAAACCTTCTTCAAAATCCATCTTAGCTTCAAATCCAAACTTCTGCTTGGCTCTTGTAGTATCCAGCATTCTTCGAGGCTGTCCATTAGGCTTGGACGTATCCCATCTGATTTCGCCTTTAAATCCTACCAGCTTTGCAATCAATTCAACTAGGTCTTTAATCCTGACTTCCATACCTGCTCCAATGTTTACAGGCTCACTTTCATTATAGTGCTCTGTAGCTAGAAGAATTCCTTCCGCAGCATCTTCTGCATAGAGAAATTCCCTGCTGGCACTACCGTCACCCCATACCTCAATAAAATCCTCACCTTTTTCTTGCGCATCAACACATTTTTTAATAAGGGCAGGGATTACATGGGAAGTCCTTGGATCAAAGTTGTCTCTCGGACCATATAAATTAACAGGCAGTAAGTAAATTGAATTAAAGCCATACTGCTGTCTATAGGCCTGACTTTGCACAAGCATCATTTTCTTTGCCAAACCATAAGGTGCATTGGTCTCTTCCGGATAACCATTCCAGATATCTTCTTCTTTAAACGGCACTGGTGTATACTTGGGATATGCACATATTGTTCCAATTGCTACAAACTTTTCCAACCCATATTGTCTTCCCTGTTCCATTAGTTGTACACCCATCATAAGATTATCATAAAAATATTTACCGGGATTCTCTCTATTGGCTCCTATACCTCCTACAACTGCTGCAAGATGAATTACTATATCTGGGTTCCCATCTTTATACATTCTTTTGATCGCTTCTTCTTTAGTAAGATCATATTCCAAGCTTCTTGGTATAAAAATATCAGTACAACCTCTTTCTTTTAATTTTTCAATAACGTAAGAACCAAGAAAACCAGCTCCCCCGGTTACAGTTACTCTTTTATTCTTAAAAAATTCACTCATATACTCTCCCCCAATATTTCTAATACTTTATCAGCAATCGCACCGGAACAGTTCTCCTTATAAAATCTATCGATTTGTTTATAGTACCTCTTCATATCGATATACTGCTCCATGCTTTCTATATTAAAGTCCATATTTTCTAATTCACTAATTGTCTTGACTGCACATACAGGTAAACTCTTTAAAGCATCCACTGTATTCCTGTCCTCAGGCAGCATTTCCCTTTCCAGTACTATAAAAGGTACCTGCGCAAGCAGGCACTCTGCAATAGTACTCCATCCAGCCTTGGTAATTACCAAATCACAAGCAGCAATATAGTTTTGTGTCTCACAATACTCCTGCGGAATTTTTATAATATTACCTCCCTCAATGTCAGAACCGCTGGAAACAAGAAAAAATAATTTGCTATTACTGCTAAACTTTAACTTTTCTAAATATTTAAAATCTACTGACTTCCCTATTCCTATGTGAATTAAAAAAGTATTGTCGGGTAATAACGCTCTAATCCTCTTAACTTCCTCCTTATTAATTTGACGCGCATAAACTCCGAAGTCACACTGATTTTGAAATAATATTTCTGTTTCATTATGAAAAGCAAGTGAAAAAAAATAATCCATATGCTCATATGCACGTTTAAATTCACACAAAGCATCAGAAGGTATAAATTGTGAATACATGGTATACCATGTAAAATTAGATATTCCTATAGAAGGAATATCTAATCGATTTGTAATTAAAAATGCGTGGGGTGTAATATCGGATATAATTAAGTGAACAGGGTTACCTTTATAGTAATCAACCTCATCAGTAACAATACTATCCCATCTCTGAACCCACCGGGTAACTTCGGATTGCATCTCATTCACATCAGGATATAAACTTTCTGGTTTTAATATCAATCCGATATCATTTTTTACTTTCCTATATATAACCCTGCTTTCATACTCTTTAAGGGAGTTTTTTATAAAATCTAAAGGGGCAGAAGTATTTACTATTACCTCTACATCTTTATCACGCGTTAATAATTGTCTTATAATCTCTATACTCCTGGAAGCATGCCCAAATCCATGGTCAGATACATAAAATGCTGTCTTACGCATTGTTCATATCCGCTTCCACCATCATTTTTACCAGTTCTTTAAATGACACTTTTGGCTGCCATCCTAGCCTCTCTCTTGCTTTTGCAGGGTCTCCCAATAATAAATCAACTTCTGTAGGTCTAAAATATCTAGGGTCAACTTCAATCAAAATTTTACCGGTTTTGGCATCTATCCCTTTCTCTTCTATCCCTTCACCCTGCCAAACAAGTCCATAGCCTGCATATTCAAAAGCTAATTCACAAAACTCCCTAACTGTATGGGTTTCTCCGGTAGCAATAACATAATCATCCGGTTCCGGCTGCTGCAGCATCATCCACATTGCCTCTACATAGTCTCCTGCAAATCCCCAGTCTCTTTTTGCGTCAAGATTACCAAGATAAAGCCTGTCCTGCTTTCCTTTATAAATATTGGCTACTGCTCTTGTTATTTTTCTGGTAACAAAGGTCTCTCCCCTTCTAGGGGATTCATGATTAAATAAGATACCATTGCAGGCAAACAAATTATAGGCTTCCCTATAGTTTACAGTAACCCAATATGCATATAATTTGGCCGCTGCATAAGGGCTTCTGGGATAAAAAGGAGTAGTTTCTTTCTGAGGAATTTCCTGTACTTTGCCATATAGTTCACTGGTTGAAGCCTGATAAAACTTAGTCTTTACTTGGGTATCTTTTATTGCATCCAACAACCTGAGAGTACCAATTCCAACAACATCTGCAGTATATTCTGGCACTTCAAAAGATACTTTAACATGGCTTTGAGCTGCCAGATTGTAAATCTCATCTGGTTGAATCTTTTCAATTAATCTGCTTAGATTGCTTGAATCAGTCAAATCACCATAGTGTAAAAACATTTTTATATTGTTGGTATGCGGGTCTTTATATAGATGATCAATTCTATCAGTATTAAATGAACTGCTTCTTCTGATAATACCATGAACTTCATAGCCTTTTGAGAGTAAAAGTTCTGTTAAATATGAACCATCTTGACCTGTTATTCCTGTTAGCCATTTAACAGTTTCTTCAACACCCATTTTTAAATCATATGGCAATTCTCCACATATATGATATAGATTGCTTAAATTAAATGTAGTTTCAGCAAGAATGTTTTTGAATCTAAAGCTACTGTATGGAAAATTATTGACACCTAATAACTTAAAGAAATCTCCAACTTTTCCTAAACTTTTTAATAAAAAAATCGGAACTTCTATTGGTCGTCTAACTCCCATTTCTTTGCTAATAAGGTCTGCCCAATGTTTAATTTCAATAGGCTCATAATCACCTAAATATATAATTTTTTTATCTACTAAAGTATCACAGGAAAACATTATCTTGTCTAATTGGTAAACCGTATTACCAACAAATCCATACGTTTTTCTTGCATTAATTCCTTTTGGATGAACATATAACCCTTTATTTACTTTATCAAAAAAGTTTCTATAAGGTTCATTAAACCACGGCCCCCATATTGAAGTAGGTCTTACAATTACCCAAGAAAAATTTATTTCTTTATCATTGACTATAAGTTTTTCCCCTTCCACCTTACTACTTCCATACATAGTATCAGGGCAATAGTCTATATCATTGTTAGGAACATAGCCATTCCTACAAACAAGTTTTGACGATGCAAAAATAACTCTCTTTAGATTAGGTATTTTCTTACACGCACTAATTAGATTCTTTACTCCATCAATATTAGTTTTATAGTCTTCAATTCTATAACCATTTAGATCAGTTCTAGCAGCCATGTGAAATATAACATTAGGCTTAAAATCAACTAATGTTTTATATAATATATCATAATTATTAATATCAATATTTTCCCAAAAACTAATGTGATTTTTATTAGGGGGTTCTTTAATATCTATATTTAAAACATTATATCCTTTCCTCACATAATATTCAACCAAGTTTGTTCCGATAAATCCTGACCCACCAGTTATAACTATATTATTACATTTTATATTTTCTCCTACTGGATACATAATTCTACCTCCAAATTATACATATGGATTTTAACAAACTCTCATCCTATATTGCTATTTAAAACATGCTCATAAGCTTTTAGAGTAATTTCAGCAGCCTTTTCCCATGTATATTTCTCTCTAATTTGATTTTTTAGTGAAAAATAACCTTTTCTATGGTTATATGCTTGTATTACACTGTTTCTAATAGAATTTAAATCGTCAGGTCTACAATACCAACAATAGTCTCCATAATATTCCTTGGTATATCCCTTTTCTGTTATCACAACATTACAATCCATCATACCAGCCTCTAGCCCAACCAATCCTGTTGTCTCAAACCAGCTAGCTAAAACACAAACTTTTGCATTCTTATAAGCTGAAAAAAGCATCTCTCTGGACAATTTGCCAACGTAGTGCAATTTAGGACTCTTATTGACAAGGCTTATAAAATCATTATAATATTTTCTATGTTTTTCATTTATACCACCAGCAAATACTATATCTAAACCCGTATCAGATAATGCCTTAATGACATTAATTTGATTCTTTAGTGGTTCTATTCTACCTGGACAAATTATGAAATTATTTATATGCCGTTTATTATTCCATAAATCAGTACTTACTTGAAGGATTTCATCATTAACCTCAACTCCATTTGGTACTATATAATAATTATTTAACTGTAAATTAAATTCTTTATTAATAGTTTTCATTTCCATCTCAGAGTTTGGTAATAACATACTTGCATTTGTTAAAACCTCTAATTGTTCATTGACAAACCCATATTTGAGTTGTGTAAAAAACGGAACTATACTTTGCTTACTTTGGAGTGTATATGCTATAGACTTTATATTCTGCAATGTATTCTCATTTTTAAAAACCTTACTTATAATTCCCGGTAGTCCATACAAACCATTTTGTTCATAATATGAGATATTATTTTTACTTTGGTAAATAGTTGACAGCACATATGGCTTGTTAATTTGCATACATCTTTTTGCATGCAGATATGTTTCTTGTATTCTTGTAATATTAAATAAATGAACAATATCATAATTATTAAGGTTAGCATTAAAAGAAGTACTAACATCCACTTCTACCCCAAGTTTTGTTAATTTTTCTTTAGTTTTTTCTAATTGAGTAGTATCGCCTCCACCATACCTTACTGAATACGCATCAGGTCTTATTTGCATTAAAACTCTCATGATATACTACCAACTTTCTCTTGTTTTAGTTTTTAATTAAATGCATATTTTTCATTTATGCATATATAGCATCTATAATATTTCTGACTTTATATAAATTAATTCTTATATTGAATTTTTTCATGATGAATACTATAGCAGAAAATTACTATTATTAGTGCTAAAATAGACTCTATCTGATAAGTAGAACTAAAAGAAGAAACACTTCCAATAATCCCTAATAAAATTGTACGATTTCGATAGTTTTTAATCCGTTTAACACAGATAAATATATAGCTTAAAGTTACAAGAAATAATATTACGCCTAATTCATATAAAAATTCTATATATCCATTATGCGCAAAACCTTCTACCCCCTTTTCATACCACAAATCTTTAGTCCAACTAAATGAAATATGTCCTAATCCATGTCCAAATAAAAAAGTCTTCGCATTATCAAAAGTTTTTGCTAGATAGTATACTGCGGAGTTTGTTCGTCCTAAAGAACTTAAATCATTAAAAATATAAATGTTAGCAATATACATAAGTAATAAGTTAAAGAATGGAATCATTAATACAAATACGGAAATAAAGCTATATAATGCTTCCGAAAGTCCTAATTTCTTTAATATTTTAAATATTATATATACTCCTATACAATAAATAAATATTCCCCACCCTGTTCTTGCAAATGTTAGAATTAAATTAATAAATGCAAAACAAAAGTACACTTTTTTATTTCTTATATCTTTATCTAAAATTAGAAACATTAATAAAAGTACAAGAAAAGTAGAGTATACAGAAGGCTCAAAAAACAAAGTATATATCCTAGGTAAATCTACCCATCCTCCATAATATGAATATATTCCCTTAGGCTTTCCAAATGATGGATTATTAT
>NZ_JAIHAO010000007.1:0-82279 GCF_020054765.1 Caloramator sp.
CTCTCCCCAATCTAACTTATCTTTCTAAAATCACTCTCAAACAAGAAAGGACAGGCATTCTAATCGAATACCCGCCCCAACAATTGACAAAGAGCCTAATTTAATAGCTTCTAAATATAAATTCATATTAAAACCCCTTTAAAGCTTTTTTTAAAATTATATACTTTAAAGGGGTTTTTTATACTATTTAGATCTTAAATTGTTTGTCATTTGCCACATTTCTTCTGAGGTTTTTAGTGCTCTTGAATTTAATTCAAATGCTCTTTGGGTAACTAAAAGGTCTGTTAATTCTTTTGAAATATCAACGTTAGATTTTTCAACATAACCTTGTTTAATTGAAGAATTTGTAGATTTTGGATTAATACCTTTAAATAGGCTATTTCCGATAGGATATAGATTATCTTCACTATCAAAATCGTAAATATCAATTTTACCTATTATATTTTCGTTGTATAAAATTTCGCCATTTTCTTTAACAGATATTTTGTCATAGTCTATATTATCTTTTGTGTTTAATGATATATCTAATTTGTTACCATTAGAATCAACTAAATTATTATTAGCATCTATATAAAAATTCCCTTTTCTTGTATATAATTCATTCCCTTTACTGTCTATTAATCTAAAGTATCCTCTTCCTTCAATAGCAAAATCTAAATTTCTGTCTGATTTTTCAATAATTCCTTGAGAATCATCTCTAATAAATCCGCTTATTCTAGAACCACTTCCAACAAACTTTTCTTTTTCATTTTCAGTTACTGGTACACCTAATCTATTAACATTTTCAACTAATATATCTGAAAAATTAACATCAACACGCTTATAGCCATTTGTATTTATATTTGCAATATTATTTGATATAGCATCTATTCTTGTTTGATTAGAATATAGACCAGATGTACTGTTCCAAATTGATCTTAGCATTTGATCACCTCATTTTATCTATTGACATTGCCAACTTCATTAACTGTTTTTCCAAGTGTGTCGTCGATAGATTGTATTACTTTTTGATTTGATTCATAGTTTCTCATAACTTTAATCAATTCTGTTATCATTTCAATAGTATCAATGTTAGCTTTTTCAATTTTGTTTTGATGTATAATAGAATTATTATCAATTTCTACATTTGTAGAAGAATACATATTTTCATTTTCTTTTTTCATATCGCCCTTTACAATGTATAGTCTGTAATTACCATTGGTAGTGTTAATCTGATTATTATTAAATTTAAAGTTATTGCTATCAATTTTTATAAAAACTTTTTGATTGTTTTCATTAACCCCTATAACCCTCTTATTATCAGTAGTAGTTAAATAACCATCTTTGTCAATTTTAAATCTACCATTTCGTGTATAATATTCCTTATTATTATCTAAAACTGTAAAAAAACCATCTCCTTCAATTGCAAAGTCAAGGTTTCTACCTGTTTCTTCCAAAATTCCTTGAGAAAAATCTGTCTTTGTTTCATCAATTCCAATGCCCATAGGCATTGTGCCAAGAATTTGCTTAAAATTTGTATTGCCAACTTTTTTATCGTAATTTTGTAAAAGCACTTCGTTAAAGGATTTAAAGCAAATTTTATCGTTTTTAAAACCAGGATTATTTATGTTTGCAATATTGTTACTTAAGTTTTCCTGTTGTATTTGTCGTGATATTAATCCACTTGAAGCAATATAAAGTCCTCTTATCATTTTCCATCCCCTACTTTTTTTCAAAATATGATTTAATTTCATCTGGATATAACATACCTAAGTCTCTTGCCATTTTTTCAATCTTATATTTTGGTATATTGTTATATGAATATGTTAACATAAGAAGGGTTGCTATTAAAATACCAACTCCAAGACCAAGAATGAAATCTTTATTTTTTAAATACGTTTTTATTATATTTATTATTTTTTTAATCCTAATCTTAATAATACTTCCCCCTTTCCTATTCTAAGGGTTGAGGATATTTCTTCAATAGACAAACCTTTATTATGTAATTCCTTTATTTTATCATTTAAGTTTTCACTTTTATCTTCAAAATTTTGATAGGTATCATTAATTTTTATTTTTTCTTTGTTATTTAAAGAACTTAAAATGTTATTATAATTGCTTTGTATATCTTCTATTTTTAAATTTAGAGCAAAAATAGACTCATTTATATAGTTTACATTTTCTTTAAGTTCTTCGATATCTTTTTTATATAAATCTAATTCACTTTTTGTATAATAATTTTTAAATACATTTTTATTATTTTGAATATTTTTTGGATAGTGTGCTTTAGTACCTAACCTGTATGAATAATAGATTAAAGAAGCACCTAATATAATTAATACTAAAGGCATAGTTCCTCCTTAGTCTAAATAGCTTAACTTTTTCATATTTTCTCTTAATCTTATTATGGCTCTGCTATGCAATTGTGATACTCTTGATTCAGTGATTTCTAAAATTTTTCCTATTTCCTTTAGAGTTAACTTTTCATAATAATATAATTGTAGGACAAGCTTGTCCTTTTCAGGTAGCATATTAAGTGCCTTTTTTAAAGTAATTAACATTTCTTCTTCTTCAAATATTTTATCAGGCTGAGGACTATTTTCATTTTCTATCATATTTTTAAATTGTATATCTTCATCATCAGATTTATAAAATATATCTTCTAATGAGATAACAGATAAATAGTTAATATAAGATTCAGTAGTTCTAATATCATTTACAGATACACCAAGATAGTCGGCTAATTCTTTTTCCGTAGGTTCTCTGTTTAATTTTGATTCTAAATTTTCTCTTGCTAAATTAAGCTGAGTTAATTTAGAAAAAGCACTTTTAGGCATCCAACTAATTTTTCTTAATTCATCGATAATAGCACCTTTAATTCTTAAGGTAGCATAGGTTTCAAATTTTATTCCTTTTGTTGGATCGAACTTTTCAATTGCGTCTATCAAGCCTATAATACCATAACTGACTAAATCATCGAATTCAATTCCAGGGGGAATACCTATAAGAAGCCTTGATGCTATATATTTAACATAGGGAATATATTTTAAAATCATTTCCTCTCTTTCATCAAACTGCTTATAGCACTTCAATAAAATCACTCCTATCTAAGCAGTTTACTTTGTTCACGTAATTTATTAAATATAAATTGTATTATCTTATCTCTGGTTTTTTCTTCTATATCTTCATACTTCAATGCTAACTTAAATTTATTTTTTTCTTCTGTATTTTCAATTCTTACTACAGAGCATAAAATATTTATTTCTTGTGGTATATTAATTGATATTATTACATAGTCACCAGGATTGTGGATTTCGTTTGAAACGATTTTAATTCCTCCACCGCTTATATCTAATGAAACTGAATTTATTAATCTTGAAAAATATCCAGAAGGCACATCTCTTAAGGATGTGTATATCCTATCTTTAGGTAATCCATAATATCTAATTGGCATTGTAATAGGTAGTCTGAAATACTCTCTTCTTTGGACTCTCTCTATAACTTCTGGTAAACTTAAAACTAACAAATTAATATTTTCTTCCCTTTTCTTTCCTAAAACTACAGATTTGCATTTTACAATATCTCTTTCTGTTGTAACATAAAATTCTATTACACTACCAGAATGTATTAGAAGTGGTTTATTATGATGAATAGGATAGCTAATACACATACCATCCTTATTTATATCCTGAACAATACTTTTATAGGTAACTTCATTATCTATAATTTCGATGTTTTGATTAATTTTTAAATTAATAGATAAGTTCATTTCCCCACCGCCTTAAATAATTTTGTTATATAATCTTTAAATGAAGTGTATTTACTTTTGTTACTCTCTTCTATCCCCATTATTTTAGCAACAATTTTATTAATACATAGTGTAAATTCAGTATTTGGGTGTTCCGATACATAAGGTGTTTGTTTTTTAATAGCTTGTCCTATTTTTATATCTTCCACAATATATCCTAAGTATTTAATGTTTTTACCAATAAAAGTTTTAACAGTATAGCAAATTTTATTAAATGTTTCTTCGGCATCTTGATTGTTTTTTGCTCTATTTACTACGATATTTATGTTTGAATCTAAATTATTTAAATAAATAATTTTTATAAGACTATAGGCATCTGTTAGTGCAGTAGGTTCAGAATTTGTGACAACAATAACTTCATCAGCTATTTCAATAAATTTTAATACATTTTCTGAAGCACCTGCACCTGTATCTATAATTAAGATATCATAATTATTTAATTTGTCAAATTGTGATATTATTTGATTTTTTTTATCTTCATCAATAGTATAAATTTTACTTAAACCAGAACCACCAGGTATTATTTCAACACCTTCTATTGTTTTTAAAATAATTTCATCAATTGATTTATTTCCTTCTAAAACATCAATTATACTAAACTTTGATATACATCCAAACATTATATCTACATTTGCCATACCAAAATCTGCATCAAGTATACAAACTTTCAAGCCTCTTTTTGCAAGAGTTGTAGCAAAGTTAACGACAAAGCTTGTTTTTCCAACTCCTCCCTTTCCACTTGATACAGTTATTACTTTAAACCTTTTTTGTTGCAATTCTTGTTTCTTTCTTTCTACTAATTGCCTTAATCTTTGTGCCTGATCCATGGCTATTCAGCCTCCAAAATCATGTTTATTAGTTTTTCTTTTTCTGCTTCTTCAATATCATCTGGAACATTTTGGCCTGTTGTTATATAAGATATAGGAACATTTGCATAATATATTGTTGTTAAAATAGAACCATAATAACTGGTTTCATCTATCTTAGTTAGAACTATACTATTATAATCTAATATTTTATAATCTTCTACAATACGCTTTATGTCCTTTTCTTTCGTAATCATACTTATCACTAAATGAACATAATCTGGATTAATTTCTTGTATAAGTCTTTTTGTTTCTTGAATTTGCATAACATTTTTGCTGTTTCTTCCTGTTGTATCTACCAAGATTATATCACAATTTGTCATTTCAGATAATACTTTTTTAATTTCATTTATTGAATATATTACACTAAAGGGTATGCCTAATATTTCAGCATAGGTTTTTAACTGTTCAACAGCACCAATTCTGTAAGTATCCACAGTAATAAGTCCAACTTTTTTGTTTTTATAAAGCGAAAACAAACTGGCTAACTTAGCTATGGTTGTTGTTTTACCAACACCTGTTGGACCAACAAAAACGTGTATTTTCCCATCTTCGTATTTTTTGGTTTTAACTATTGTATTTAATAAAGTTTTAAATTCATTTTGATAAATTTTTTGATTCATTTTTTTGCCTTGATTTTTTCTTTTATTGAATCTATTATTTCAGTTGCTATTTCCTCTGGAACACCAGAATTAATTAAGTTTCGTTTGAACTTGTTTTTATTAACTTCACTCTGTTTGTTTGTTTTTTTGATTGATTGATTATTTAAGTTTTCTATTAAATTTTTTAATTCTTTTATTTCTTTTTCAAGTTCATTTGTTTTAACTGTAGATTCTTTTTGTTTTTTATCATCTACTGCAGCTGTAACTTCAATTTTTTTAGGCCTTAAAAAACCTAAAATACCTTTTTGTCTAATTTTACGTTGACTTACTATTACTGCATCATTTCCTAATTCGTAGCGAATTCTTGTCATTGCTTCGTTCATATTATCAACTATATATCTTTTAATTATCATTGTAATGTCACCATCCCTATGGTTTCTATTTGTATGTCAGTTGGTATTTCATTCATAGATAAAACTTGAACTTGAGGGAATACCATCTCTATCATTCTTCTAAAAGCTGGTCTTATTTTGGGATTTACTAAAATTACAGGTATATCATTATTAAATTGATTTAGTTCGATATTATCCTTAATAGAATGATAAATTTTTGTAGTTATATAAGGTTCTAATGCAGGATATGAACCCTGCAGTGATTTATGAATGTTTTCAGAAATCATATTTTCCAAATTCATATCTAAAGTAATAACGCGAATTATTCCTTGTTCATCAATTAGATTACGGCATATAGTTCTTGATAATGCAATTCGTACATATTCTGTTAAAAGCTCAATATCTTTAGTTAAAACTGCATTATCAGCTAATGTTTCTAAAATTGTAACCAAATCTCTAATTGGGACAAGTTCACGCAATAGGTTTTGAAGAACCTTTTGAAGTTCACCTAAACTCATAAGATTTGGTATTAATTCTTCGACTACTGCAGGATAGCTTTCCTTTATGTTATCAATTAATAATTTTACTTCTTGACGACCTAATAATTCGTATGAATGTTTCTTAATTATTTCACTTAAATGAGTTACAAGGACTGTTGTAGGATCAATAACTGTAATACCCATAATTTCAGCTTCATCTTTTTTATTATCAGGAATCCATACAGCAGGTAAACCAAAAGCTGGCTCTATAGTCTTAATACCATCAATAGGCAGTCCTTCTCCCGCAGGATCTATTGCAAGAAAATGATTACATAATATTTCACCTTTACCTACTATTGTACCTTTTATCTTTATTCTATATTCGTTAGTAGCAAGTTGTAGATTATCTCTGATTCTGATTGGTTGAACAATTATTCCAAGTTCAACAGCACACTGACGTCTTACCCCTGCAATTCGGTCTAATAGATCTCCTCCCGAAGATACATCAGCAAGAGGAATTAAACCATAACCTATTTCAATTTCAAGTGGTTCTACATTTAGTAAATGAAGTACATTTTCTGGTTCTCTTGTAGGAGATGCTTGTATCTCAGAAGTAGCTACTTCACAAATTATTTCCTGATTTTTCTTTTCTTTTGATAAAAGATACGCAGAAAAACCTGTTGCTCCAGACATAATTAAAAATGCTGGTGCTGGTAAATTAGGTATCAAAGCCATTAAAAACATTATAAAGCTTGCAATTGCTAATACCTTTGGATATGAAGTAAACTGCGTTGAAAGTTCTTTACCTAATGAAACATCACTTGATGTTCTTGTTACTATAATACCTGATGCTGTAGATATAAGTAATGCTGGAATTTGACTAACAAGACCATCACCAACAGTTAATAGTGCAAAATGTTTCAATGCCTCAAGTGCAGGAAGACCCAAAAATATCATCCCAATAATTACTCCTCCAATAAGATTTATTATTGTAATAACAATTCCTGCAATAGCGTCTCCTTTAACAAATTTGCTGGCACCATCCATTGCACCATAAAAATCTGCTTCCTGTTGAAGCTTTTTTCTTCTTATTTTAGCTTCTTGCTCAGTTATAATTCCTGCATTTAAATCGGCATCTATACTCATTTGTTTTCCAGGCATTGCATCGAGTGTAAATCTTGCAGATACTTCAGCAACTCTACCTGCTCCATTTGTAATAACAACAAATTGAATAACAATTATTATAATAAATAAAATAAAACCAACAACATAGTTTCCACCAACAACAAAATTACCAAATGCTTCTATTATTTTTCCTGCTTCTCCTCGTCCTAATATTAATCTTGTGGATGAGATATTTAGTCCTAACCTAAATAAGGTGGTTACTAACAGAATAGTTGGGAAAGCAGAAAATTCAAGTACATCTGTGGTAAACATTGTTAAAAGAAGAATTATTAATGAAAAAGTTAAGTTTGTAGCAAGAAGAATATCTAAAACTGTTGGAGGTAATGGAATTATAATCATAAAAATTATAAGAACCACAAGTAATGATATTATTACATCCAGATATTTTTTTATAATATTATTATTTTTATTGAAATCCATTATATTTCACCCTCACTATTTCTTTAAGCTATAGATATATGCGATAATCTCAGCAACTACTTGATATAGTTCAATAGGTATCTCATCATTTATTTCACATTTATAATAAAGACTTCTTGCAACTTCTTTGTTTTCTATTATAGGTACATTAGCTTTATTGGCAACCTCTTTTATTTTTAAGGCTAAAAAGTCACTTCCTTTTGCTATTACTTTAGGTGCACCACTTTGTGCTTTTTCATATTTTAATGCAACAGCAAAGTGCGTTGGGTTTGTTACAACAACTGTTGCCTTTGGTACTTCGTGCATCATCCTTCTCATTGCTATTTCTCTTTGTTTTTGTTTTATTTTTGATTTAATTTGTGGGTTACCTTCGGTCTGTTTCATTTCTTCCTTTATTTCTTCTTTAGACATTTTTAATTCTTTTTTTAGTTGACGTTTTTGTATTACAAAATCAATTATTCCAAGAATAAATAGTATAAAAACTAATCTAACTAATTGACCATTTATTATTCTTGATGCAAATGGAATAATACCCTCTGGATTTAAATCAGATATTTTTAATATATCGAATATTACAGATGAAACATATTTGTAAGAATAATATGCTATTAGTGAAATTTTTGCTATTGATTTAAATAGTTCAATTATTGAGCGTTTTGAAAAAAATCTTTTAAAACCATTAATTGGGTTTAACTTAGATATCTGTGGCTTTAATCCTTCCTTTGAGATAATAAGTCCAATTTGAGCGATATTAGATATAATACCTAATATCATAACTGTAAAAATAATTGGCATAGAAGCAATAAAACCATTCTTTATCATAAACAAAAGAACAGACATTATGGATTTATAGGTTAATTCATTTTTGCTAATTAGCATAAAGCTTTGATTTATAAATGCTCTACCATATTCAAAATAAAAATCAGATAATATTATTAAAATTACTGTTGCTCCCATTAAGATAATAGAAGAAGTTAAGTCTATGCTCTTTGCAACTTGCCCTTTTTCTCTTGCTTCCTTTAGCTTTTTAGGTGTAGGTTCTTCTGTTTTGTCATCTGTAGCTAAAAGAATTACAGGAAACAAACTAAAAAATTTTAGAAAATCGCCATTTAATCCTTCAAATATTTTTATATACATATGAAGTAGGCCTCCAAGAATTGTAGAAATTGATAAAAAGCCTACTATAACTTTTATTGGCATACCTAAAATGAATACATTTATTTGTGGAACTGCACGTGCAATAAGTCCCATTGTAAATTCAGTTATAAATAAAACTAATACAATAGGTGCAGCAAGCTTTACTCCTAAATAAAAACTTTTACTAAAAAAATAAATAAAGGATATAAAAATTTTTTCATTATTTAAGAAAAAACCTAATGGTATGACTTCAAAACTTTTAATAATTGCTGATAATATAATATGATGAAAATTAAGTGTAACAAATATAGCTAAAGATAACCAATAAAAAAACCTCTCAATATTGGTTGATGTACTATTGGTATTAGGATCATAATATTGAGACATTGTAAATCCAATTGAAAAATCAATAAATTGACCAGAAATTCTTATAGCATTAAAAACAAATAAAGCAATATATCCTATAAATAGTCCAATTAGTATTTCGTTTAATATTAGTATGAATAGATCAAGGTTGCTATTTATACTAATATTAAACGGCAAATTATAAATTGATACTATTAAACTCGATAAAATCAATGACAAACCTACTTTAACTATATTTGGTATACTTCTTACTGAAAAAAAGGAGCTACAATCATCATTGAGGTAATTCTAATAATAATTAAAAAATAAATAATAAAGTTTTGCATTATATCACCTAATTATATATAGCATACTATTTATCATAGTTTCTATAAAATTTACCAAAGTATTCAACATCCAGGGCCCAAGTAATAGTAATACAAATATAATAGCTAACATTTTAGGTACAAATGTTAATGTTTGTTCTTGTATTTGAGTAACTGCTTGGAAAATACTAATTATAAGTCCTATAATCAAAGAAACTAATAAAATTGGTGCAGCTACCTTTAATGCGGTAAAAATAGCTTCTTTTCCTATATATTGAATAAAATTTTCACTCATAAAATCACCTACATAAAGCTTTCGATTAATGTTTTAACGACTAAATGCCATCCATCAGCCAATACAAATAGAAGTATTTTAAACGGAAGCGAAATTGAAACTGGTGGTAGCATAAACATACCCATTGACATAAGAACACTTGCCACTACCATATCTATAACAATAAATGGGACATAGATTAAAAATCCCATCTGAAAAGCAGTTTTTAATTCACTTATAACATAGGCTGGTACTAAAATATTAAAAGGTACATCATATTTATTAGAAGGTTTTTGTAGTCCACTGTATTTATAAAATAGTGCTAAATCTTTTTCTCTGGTTTGCTTTAACATAAAATCCTTTAGTGGTTTACTGCCTATATTTATTGCTTCAGTTTGAGTTATTTTACCTTCAACATATGGTTTTATAGCATCATTGTTTATTTTTGTATATACTGGTGACATAATAAAAAAAGTCATAAACAATGCTAGACCTATAAGAACCTGCGTTGGAGGTGATTGCTGTGTGGAAAGAGCGTTTCTTAGAAAACCAAATACAACAATAATCCTTGTAAATGAGGTCATTAGTAATATAATCGATGGAATAAAGCTTAAACTTGTAAGAAGTATTAGTAGTTTAATATTATCAACATAATCCTTTGGATTAGTTGCGTTATCTACAGATATATTTACTTTTGGAACAGTTAAATTGACTGGTTGAGCATATGCAATACCTGAAAATAAAAAAATAGTAAATAATAAAAATAAAATTTTTACTTTCCTTTTCATTCTTTATCTTCCCTCTTTAAATTTAAGTTGTATTTCATAAAATTTAATAAGTCAAATTCCCTATTTTCTTCATTTAATTTTAATGGATTTTCTATTTCAAATAGAATTTTAGATTCATTGTTGTTTGTAGACATAACATATATTTTGTCAATTATTTTAATTAATAATATATAATTATTTGGAGCTATTTGAACTCTATCTATTACCTTAATATGTTTTGATTTATATTGATAATTATTTAATATTTTGGTTGTTAAAACAATTAAAAGAAGAATAAAAGGGAGTATTAATAGTATTTTAAAGGCATAAATTAAATAATTCATATCATTCACCTACTGAATTATTATATCTTGAATATATATATTTATTATTTCTCCATTAGTCAAGTTGTTATTAATAGCTTTTATTAATTCTTTTTTAATATTATCTATGTTGTTAGAATTGAAGTCTGCAGTTTTCTTTTTTCTTAGTATCTCTATAATAACATCTCTTATTGCAGGTACTTTATTTGGTAATTCTTTATCAAGTTTTTTGTTTTTCTTATCATATGCTAATGATATAGCTATTCTTATATACGTTTTATCTTCATCTGATAAATTTACAACAAATTCCTTTAAGTCCATTATTTTTTCTTCAACCTTTATGTTAGTTTGAGTAGATGAGTTTGTTTTGTCCTTAAAGAATATAAAATAACCAAGAACTATACCGAGTCCTATAACTAATATTAGAGTAATAACTACTAATAAAATCAATAATTTATTTCCTTTTTGTTCACTCATTTTTACTTACTCCCCTTGTCCTTTGTTAAAATTAATATATTTACTCTTCTATTTTTTTTTCTTCCTTCAGGTGTATCATTTGAAGCAATAGGTCTAAATTCCCCACACCCTACTGACTGAATTTTTTTAGGGTCAAGTCCCTTAGATTCAACTAAAAATCGAGTAACTTTAACTGCTCTATCTGCAGACAATTCCCAGTTAGACTTATAATATCCAGTATTTATTGGTACATTATCTGTATGTCCCTCTACAATTATTTCATTTTTATATTTTTTTAGTATATCTGCTATTTTAGAAAGAGTTTGTATACTTTCATCTTTTAAAATAGCTTTACCTGGATCAAACAGTATTTTTTCCTGAAGTTCGATAATTACTCCCCTTACGTCTTCTTTTATTGTTATTTTAGTTTGTAGATTATTTTGTTCAATTTCTTTTGATATTGAATTAAATAATTTTGTTGTTTCACTGTTTTCAAGTTCAGATTTATTTTTAATTCCATCTCCAGGGTTTTGGTTTATCGGAACTGGACCTAAATTCCCACCATTATTAATTACACCTGATTTTCCACCAAGTGCTTTGGCTAATGACCAAGAAATTTTCTTGAATTTTATAGCATCTATAGTAGAGAAGGAATAAAGGAGAACGAAGAAGGTGAGAAGCAAAGTCATTAGATCAGCATATGTTGTTAGCCATTCTCCTCCCCCTCCAGATTCCTGTTTCTTTTTTCTTCTACTCATTTTCAGTCACCGCATTTCCTTGTATTATGTTTTCTTGATATCGTTTTCTTTCAGTTGGTGAAAGATATGTTTTTAACTTATCCTCCAATATTCTTGGGTTTACACCAGATTGAATTGTTAAAATACCCTCAAGCATCATTTCTCTTCTATTGGATTCTATTTCACTTTTCAGCTCTAATTTATTTGCTAATGGAGTAAAAACGAGGTTGGCCATAAGTGCACCATAAAAAGATGTAATAAGTGATACCGCCATTGCAGGTCCAAGCTTTGATTGATCCTGAAGTTGAGACAACATTTGTATAAGCCCAATCAGAGTACCAATCATACCAAAAGCTGGAGCTAAACTTGCCCAAGTCTTTAATACAGCAATACCACTTTGATGCCTTTTTTCCATTTCTCCTATTTCTAACTCAAGAATATCTTTAATAGTTTCAGGTTCCAGTCCATCAACTACCATTTGAATTCCTTGTTTTAAAAATTCATCTTCAATTTTAGATATTTCATCTTCTAATGACAACAATCCATTTCTTCTTGCTTTTTTTGAAAGCTCTACAAATGTTATTATTAATTCATCTGTTGGTTTATGTTTATCTATAAAGGCATTTTTTAATACCGCAGGTAATCTTTTTACAGTATCAAAGGGAAATGATATTATAACTGCAAAAAGAGAACCAAAAACGGTTATAAAAAAAGAAGGTGCATTCCAAAACGTACTTAGACTTCCATCCTGAAGCATACCAAATATAACAGCTGCCATTCCTAAAAGCAGCCCTGCAGCAGTAGAAAAATCATTCTTTTTCATTTTAATACCTCCGGTCTTGTTGACATATACGCTCTCTTAAATTGAATGATTCTTTGAATTATAATTTCAGGATCTTCGATAACTACATATTTCTTATTTGTTGTTGTTGTAATAACTGTATCAGGAGTAACTTCAATTTTTTCAATAAGATCACAGTTCAAATAAAATTCATTATTGTTTAATCCTGTTAACTTGATCATATCTTATACCTCATTATCTCTTTAGGTTTAATAGTTCTTGAAGTAATTCATCAGAAGTAGTAATAGTTCTTGAATTAGCCTGAAATGCTCTACTTGTTACGATCATTTCAGTAAATTGTTCTGCTAAATCAACATTAGACATTTCAAGTAGACCTTGTTGAATAGTTCCATAGCCAGGAGAACTTGCCTCACCAAGTTTAGGTTCACCTGAGTTTGAAGACTTAACGTAAAGATTCCCACCCTGCTTCAATAGTCCAACTGGATTTTGGAATGTAGCAATTGCAATTTTTCCAATAATAACTGTATTATCACCATATATAGCTTTTATTGTTCCATCTTTTTCAACATTAAAACTTGTTAAATTTACATTCGTAGGTGGATCTCCAAAAGAGGCTTCTAAAGGAATATATATATTTACTAAATCACTAAGTTGTGTGTTTTCATCAATAATTTGACCAGGATTATATCCTCTAACATGCAATCCTTCAGAAGTAACTAATGCTCCATTTTTGTCAAGGGTGAAAGAACCGTCTCTGGTAAATTTTGTTTCAACATTATTGTATACAACAAAAAATCCATTTCCTTCAATTGCAAAATCTGTTGCTCTTCCTGTAGGCTGTAATCCACCTTGATTCATATTAGTATCAACACTTGCAACACTAACACCTAAACCAACTTGTTTAGCATTTGTACCACCTATATTTTCATTTGGGGCACTTGTACCCTGTAAGGTTTGATTTAACATATCTTTAAAATTAACACGTGCTCCTTTGAAGGCTATGGTATTGACATTAGCAATGTTATTACCTATAACATCCATTTTAATTTGATTAGACTTCATTCCACTTACACCAGATGACAAGGATCTTAACATTAAAAACTCCTCCTTTTATAATTTACTTTCGCTTTCTATTTCATTATTTGAATTCTCTTTTAATTTAACACTAACTATATTATCTAATTTATATTTATAGTCTTTAGACACAAGAAAAACTTCATTGCCTATTAATCTAACCGATTCAACATTAATATTTATAATTGAATTGTTTTCTAAAACTTCGACACTTTTTCCTATTAAATTTGTAGCTTGACTAAATTTTTGAGACAGAAAAAACTTTTCCAAAGTATTATTTAAATTTTGAATTTGTTCTAATGATGAAAATTGTGCCATTTGAGCTATATATTCAGTGTTATCTTTAGCATTTAAAGGATCTTGATTGGAAAGTTGTACAGTTAAAATTTTTAAAAAGGCATTCTTATCTAATACAGAATTATTTGTATTTCTGCTGTTATAAAAATTATTCAGTATTTTATTTACTTCCATGATATATCACCTACATTAAAATTTTCTTGTTCGTCAATATCTTTAAATAATTTAGATTTTATATTTTTTTTGACTTTATATTTATTACTTTCATACTTGTCTCTGTTATTATCTTCAACATTGACATTAATGTTTATTTCTTTATAATTATGTTCATTGTGTTTTATTTGTTCTTTTAATGTTGATAAATTATTTTGTAACATATTTGCTACTTCTTTATTAGAAGATGTTATATTTCCATTAATTTTACCTTCATTGTAAGAAATTTGTATATTTATTTCCCCAAATTCTTTTGGCTTTAAAATAATTTTTAATTCATAAAAATCTTCATTTTTTACATAAAAATCTTCATTTTTTACATTTTTTATTCTATTTGCTACTATACTAATTATTTCGTTTATGCTTTCTATTTTTTCATGTATTATTTGTTGAATATTTTGGTTTTGAAATTGTTCTAAATTATTTGTTTTTAAGTTGACTTTATCAATCATAATAGGATTTTTATTATTATTTAAATAACATATTTTACTTAATTGATCTTCTATTTCTTTTAACTCATTAAATTCAGCTAATTCATTAATGTTATTTTTTAGAACATTATTTAAAATTGATATTGAGTTATTTAGACTAATTTCTTTACTATTAATTTTTTCATTTATTAATAAGATTAATTTTTGTTTTATATTATTAATTACCATATTATCAAAATTATTAATTTGATCGACATTATTTATCATAAAATTATCTTGAACACAGTTTTTTATATTTGATTGCTTGATATTATTATTAATTAAACAATTTGTTATATTAGTTAATGTGTTAAAATTACGTTCAATATTTTCTAAAGGTATAGAATCTATATTATCTATTTTATTTATGTTTGTATTTAAATTTAAATTATTAGTTAAGTAGTATGTATCAAGGTTATTTGTTGTTTCATTGCTTTTATTTATAAAATTTATATTTGAAGAGTTAAAATTAGAAATTATACCACTGAGAATAGAAATAAATAATTCATTTTCAGTTTCATTTAAATTAGTATTTTTCTTTTCTTTACTTGGGGTCGAAGCTTGAATTTTATCTATCTTCATATAATTCCCCCATTCTTTTTAAAATAGTTAATTATTGCCATTTCATCAATTATTTTGTTTTCAATTTTATTTAATTCAGATAAGAATTCGTTATAAGATTTTTCCTTTAGATTTTCTAATACCTTTCTTTCCTTTGTAGCATTTATTAACTGTTCCTTTATTTTTTCAAGTTCATTTTCTAATATAATAAGGTTCTTTTGTTCTTCAATGAGTTTGCTTTCTAAATAATTTATATAACTAATATAATTTTTCAAATCATAGCTAAATGCTGAATTAATTTTATTATTTTTGCTAAAATTTATTTTTTCTTTTATATTTTCTATTTGATCTTTTTTTATCTTTATCTTATTTAAATATTCAGACACTTCTAATTTAAGAGAGTCTTCTCTTTTTAATTTTAATTCCAATAGCTTTTCCAATTTAAATTTATAATTCATATATATAACCACCTATCAATTTATAGAGTTTAACATTTCTAAAACTTCTGTAAAACTATAATGTTCATTCATTTTCTGTTTTAAAAATCCATTTATTTTATCATTTAAGGCTAATGCTTTATCAATCTTGTTGTTACTACCCTTTTGATATGCACCTACATTTATTAAATCTTCAGATTCTTTATAAATTGCAAGAAGGTCTCTTAATTCACTTGCCTTTTGATAGTGATTTTCTTGTGCTATTTGAGGCATCAATCTCGATATACTTGATAATATATCAATTGCAGGGAAATGGTTCATTGAAGCTAATTTTCTTGATAAAACTATATGACCATCTAATATACCTCTTACTGCATCAGCAATTGGTTCATTGAAATCATCACCATCAACTAAGACTGTGTAAAAGGCAGTGATAGAACCTTTATTTGAATTACCTGACCTCTCTAAAAGTCTTGGTAACATTGCAAAAACTGAAGGGGTATAGCCCTTTGTTGTTGGTGGTTCTCCAATAGTTAGACCAACTTCACGTTGTGCCATTGCAAAACGAGTAACAGAATCCATCATTAACATAACATTTAGACCCTGATCTCTAAAATATTCAGCTATGGCTGTAGCAGTAAATGCCCCCTTTAATCTAAGTAGAGGAGGTTGGTCTGAGGTGGCAACTACAATTACGGATTTTTTTAAACCCTCTTCACCAAGATCTTTTTCTATAAATTCTTTAACTTCTCTTCCACGTTCACCGATTAAACCTATAACGTTAACATCAGCTTCACTATATTTTGCAATCATACCTAAAAGAGTACTTTTACCAACTCCAGAACCAGCAAAAATACCAACTCTTTGTCCCAAACCACAAGTTAAAAATCCATCTATTGCTTTAACTCCTGTTGGAATTATGTCGGTTATTCTTTTCCTCTGTAAGGGATTTGGAGGGTCAGAGTCAAGATTATACTTTGCTTCATACATTATGTTTGAACCATCAAGGGGTCTTCCTAAACCATCAAGTATTTTACCAAGTAATTGTTTTCCAACTGGTACCTGCATTTGACTACCAGTTGGAAAAACTAAAGAACCTGTAGATACACCTGTTAAATCTCCTAAAGGCATTAACAAAATACCGTTATCTGTAAAACCTACAACTTCAGCTTGTACATATTTACCATTTAATAATTTTATATTGCAAAGTTCACCTATAAAGGCGTTTATCCCTTCAACTTCTATTGTTAATCCAACAACCTTTTTAACCTTACCTATAAATTTCATTGTTTCTGTGCCTTTAATCCTTTTAATAAGTTTATCATAGTCAATCTGAAACATTGACATCATTCCTTTAATAATTTATTTAAAATAGTTTTTAGTTGAGTTTCAACTGTAGCGTCTATTATACCATTATTTGTTTCTAAATATATATCACCATTTTGAAGATTTGAATCTGCAACAATTATTAATGCACTGCTTGAATCAATAAATTGTTCTAATTCTTCTTGCCTTAATTTTAGAATTTTATAATCATTAATTGATGTTTTTAAAATTATATTGCTTTTTTGTTTTACTTTTGAAAGAGCCTTTTGGGCACAATTTATAATAGCCTCACTACTAATAGATAATTCTGATTTTAAAACTTCCTTTGCTATTTCTACTGCTAAATTGATTATATCATCTTTTGATTTTTCGACATAACCATTGACTTCAGTGTATATTCCTTCTAAATATTTATTTGCTTTTTCAATAATTTTATATGCTTCTTCCTTTGCTTCTAAAATAGCCTTGTTGTATCCGTCATTATAGCCTTTAGTTAAACCTTCTTTATAACCTTCTTCCTTTGCTTCCTCTAAAATTTTTTTAGAATTATGTTTTGCATTGTTTATAATTTCTAAGGCATTTTTATTGGCTTCATTAATTATTTTTTTAGCATCAAATTCTGCATTTTTTTTAATTTCTTCAACTATTTCTTCTATATTTATTTCATCTTTATTTTTTATATTAGTATTAATAAATTTATCAATAGAAGGTGGTGATAGTGTAATCTTATCGCTAACAGAAGTATGTTTAATAACGTTATACGATAATTGCATCATTACCACCCCTTGACATTACAATTTCTCCAGCTTCATCTAATCTACGTATTATAGACACAATCTGTTGTTGTGCCTTTTCAACATCTATTAGTCTAACAGGCCCCATAAATTCTAAGTCTTCCTTTAATGTTTGTGCAGCACGTTTTGACATATTACTGTAGATTATATTTGAAACGTCTTCTGAACATCCCTTAAGAGCAAGGGCAAGCACCTTCATATCAACTTCTCTTAGTATTCTTTGTATTGAAGCATTATCAAGTGTAATAATGTCTTCAAATACAAACATACTATCTCTAATTTTTTCTGCAAGTTCTGGTTGATACCTATCAAGTTCTTCAATGATTGATTTTTCTGTTGTTCTATCTACATTATTTAATATATCAACTAATGTTTGTACACCACCTATAGTTGCAAAATCTGAACGCACTACATTTGAAAGCTTTTTTTCAAGAATTTCTTCAACTTCTTCTATAACTATTGGAGATGTATTGCTCATTGTTGCAATTCTTTTTGCTACATCAGTTTGTAATTCTTCAGGAAGTCCTGATAAGAGCTGTGCTGCTTTTTCAGGTTGCAAATAGCATAAAATTAAAGCAATAGTTTGAGGATGCTCGTTTATTATTACATTTAATAATTGTTGCGCATCTGCTTTACGTGCAATTGAAAAAGGTCTATATTGTTGTGTAATTTCAGAAACCTTTTCTATAATCTCCATTGCCTTTTGTGAACCTAATGCTTTACTTAATAGATTTTTAGCATAATCAAATCCACCCTCTATAATATAATCCTTTGCTTTATTTAAATTAACAAATTCTTGTAATACTTCTTCACGTAATTCTTTTTTAATTTTTTGCATATTTGCAATTTCAAAGGTAATTTTTTGTATATCATTTTCAGGCAATTTTTTTAATATTGGAGCTGAAGCATCAGGACCTAAAGTGATAAATAATATGGCTGCCTTCTGTACACCAGTTAATTTATCCTTATCTTTTGCCATAATTATCACCTCTCATCCTCTGCTAACCAAGTTTTAACCAGTTCAACAACCTGTTCTGGTTTCGTAGATGCATAGTTTTTAATTTCCTTTTCAAGGTTCATTTCTTGTTCTGTATCTTCAAGAACAGGTTCATAGGCAATAGGTTGTTTTTGTATTACATCTCCTATCAGCATATCTATTTGATTTTGTTCTATTTGTTCAACATTTTTCTTGTTTTTCTTTTTGTAAATAAACACTATAGCCAATAGAACTATAAGCCCTGCTACTGCTTCTCCAATCATAATATAAGTATTTCTTTTCTTAGCTAATTCTTCTTGTTTTTTCATCTCTTCTAAATCAGCTTGTGCCTTCTTTTTATATTCATCATTAAAGGCCAATGCTTCAATGTTAATTACATCTCCTCTTTCTTCTGATAAACCTGTAGCAGCTGAAACTATATTTCTAATTGACTGCTTTTCAAGTTCACTTAAATTACCATCAATTACTACAGAAACAGTTAATCTCTTTATTTCACCTGGTGCCTTTATTATCTTTTCTTCAGTTTGTCCAATTTCATAGTTAGTAATTTCTTCTTCTCTATTAAAAACTGATGATTGATTATTGTTCTGAAATGTATTTGACATATTATTATTTATTGGACTCCCTGCTGCACCTTGAGAATTTGAGTCGTTTGAATTTTCTTTTATTTTATGCTGACTTCTTATTATAGAATCTTTATCATATTTGATGGTTGATATTTGTCTTGAGTCAAAATCTAAATCAGCATTTATCTTTACAGTTACTTTATCCTTTCCAAAAACCTTTTCAAGCATATTTTTAACATCTGATTGAAGATTTTTTTCAAATTGATTCTTAAACTCCTGTTGCTTTGTTGAAGTTATGATTCCATTTTGTTCATTTTCAAATATATTTTCACTAAGAAGATTCATATTATTATCTATAATTTCAACATTTTCTTTAGGTAAGTTCTTAACACTTGCTGAGATTAAAGATATTATTGCCTTAACTTGTTCTTGACTTAACTTGCTGTTTCCTTTTAATTTTAAAGTAACAGATGCCCTTGCCTTTTCTTCATCTCTTGTAAAAACTGAATCTTCAGGTAAAACCAAATGGACTCTAGCCTTTTCTACCTCATCAAACCCCTGAATTGTTCTTGCAAGTTCACCTTCAAGTGCTCTTTGATACATTATTTTAGCTTCAGTATCAGTAACTCCGAATTTATTTTGGTCAAATAATTCAAATCCCTTTAAATTTGAAGGTAATGTTGTGTCAGAAAATATTGATAATCTAAGTTCTTCTACTTTTTCTTTTGGCACTAAAATTGAATTTCCTTCAATTTTATATTGTATTTTATCGTTTTTCAATTTTTCTATTACCTTAGAAGAATCTTGAGGTTCTAAGTTTGAAAAAAGTACATCGTATTCTACTCTATTTGAATATATTGCAAATATTATACAAGAAATTATAAGACCAGTTAAAATAATGATTAATGAAATTTTTTTTGATTTTGATAAGTTCTTCCATTTATCACCTACGCTTTTAAAAAAATTAAGAACTTTATTCATTTTTAGCACTCCTTTATGTTAACTATACCTGTATTCTATTTAATTCTTGATAAGCTTCAACAAGTTTATTTCTTATTTGAACTGCTAATTCCAATGAGAGTCGTGCCTCTTCTACCGTAAGCATAACTTCGTGAATATCCTTTGCATCACCTTTTATTAATTCAATTGTCTTATTTTCAGCATCTAATTGTTTTTCATTAAGCTTGTCTAACTTTTCCTTAATTATATTAGAGAAATCAATGTTATTGGTGTTGTTATTTGATTGCTTATTAACTATATTGTTATCTATCAAAAAATTAACTTTATCTATTGGCATTTATATCACCTACTTTCCAATTTCTAATGCTTTAAGTGCCATTTGTTTTTGTGAGTTTAAAGCTGTAACATTTGCTTCAAAGGCACGTGTTGCAGTGATAAGATCAACCATTTCATCTAAAATATTTACATTTGGCATTAAAACGTAACCGTTGCTATCAGCGTCTGGATGATTAGGATTATAAACTTTTTTAAAAGGTGAATTGTCTTCAATTATTTTATCAACTTTTACACCATTGTATTTTGCAGAAGAATTTCCATTTATATTATTTATTTGTCTTTCAAGATTTTCTTTAAATGTTACTATTTTTCTTTTATATGGTCCACCATTTTCAGTTCTTGTAGTTTCAATATTTGCTATATTATTTGAAATAATGTCCATTCTTAATCTTTCAGCAGCAAGACCACTTGCACTTATTCTCATTCCTGTAAAAATATTGTTCATATCATCACCCCTTATTTACCGCTAATAACTGTTCTTCTCATTGCAATTCTTGAATTAGCTTGACTTACTAAAGCATTATACAGTATTTGATTTGCAGCTAAGTTTGCCATTTCTAAGTCAATGTCAACATTGTTTCCATCTAATCTTAAAGAGTTTGATTTGTCCTGTATTATTTCATATTTTATATTTTCAATTGATTTTCCATCATTTATGTGTCTGCTGTTTGTTGTTTTTAAGTTTATCGAAGTGCCATCTAATGCACTTTTTAAATTTTCCTCAAAAACTACCCTTTTCGCCTTATATCCCGCTGTATTTATATTGGCTATATTATTAGAAATTGCTCTTCCTCTTTCGCTTGTTGCATCTAATCCTTTTTTTATTAAATAATATGACAAATTATCTATATTTTTTATCATACATACACTCCTTTTTTGAGTATTTCCAATTCTATATAACAATTTATTACAAATTATATCATAAGTCAACATAAATTACGTTAAATTAATAAAAATTACATATTAAATTTATTATTTAATATGATTATATATCATATTAAATAATAAGCTATATATATTTTATATTAAACTTTAGCATTTGAAAAGTAAAAATTACAACAAAAATAGGCTCTATTTTACAATAGAGCCTATAAATTTTTATTTTTTTATTTTTTTATACGCTTCTTCAAATGCATCCCTTAATTCTTCAGCAAACCCGAGAATTTCTTTTGCTATATTAATATCCTTTTTAATATTAGCTTCCACCAATCTTCTATACATATAATCATATAAAGCCATTAAACTTTTAGATAGTTCTCCTCCAACCTCCATATTTAAAGTTGCCATAAATTCTAAAATTATATTTTGTGCTTTAATTAAGTTGGTATGTGCTTTTTGATAATCCTTTTCTTCAAGAGATGAAATTGCTTGTTTTATAAATCTGACAAGCCCCTCGTACAGCATTAACAATAGTTTTTCCTTTGACGCAGTAAAAACACTATTTTGTTGATATGCATTTAAAGCATTATTATACATATATTTACCCCCTCAAGTCTATTAAATTTCCTGTCTGGTCCTGTAGTGTCCTTAATAGATAATCTATATCATCAATATGACTTTCTATTAAAACATCTCCATTTTTGTTTAATATTTTTAGTTTTACTTTATTCTTTTCTGTTTTTGCCTCTGACCTAAGATTATATTTTGCTAAAAACTTTGCAAATTCTTCTATAGCTCTATTTTGTTTATTTAAGTCGAATTGATTATTGTTATTTTTTTTATTCGCTTGAGCTTCATTTGTATGATGTATAATTCTATCTATTATTTTTGTTTCTATCTGTCTAATTGTATTAATATCTATTTTATCAAGTGTTATAGGGTTAATTGGCATAAGGGACACCCCCTATCTCTTTTCATCAACTATAATACCAGCTATTTCACACATCTTAGCAACCATATCTAATATTTTTTTAGGAGGTATTTCCTTTATTACTTCTCCTGTCTCATCATTAACTATTTTAATCATTATATCCTTTGTTTTGTCGTGTATTTCAAACTTTAAATGTGTGCTTTCGTTGAATACTTTATTTGCTCTATCTACAGCTTTTTCAACATCTTTTATATCTATATTTTCTTTCTCTAAATTTTTATCGCTATTTTGGAACGAATTACCTTTAAAGCTTATATCTAATCTTTGATTAATTTTTATTTGTTCATTTACATTATTAATTAACTTGATATTATCCATAATATCCCCACATCCTTTATTCCTTTAATTATTATAAAATATATATCGTATCTATTTCTAATTACTTTATAGATTATATTAGATTATAAACATTTATTTTCATAATAAAAATGGAGGAAAATCCTCCATATATCAAAGTTTTTTATAAACAAATATTGAATCAACAGGTTCTTTTGGATTGTACTTTGCTGTTATCATTTTTTGCTCTTTTACTTGTTTTAAGTTTATTTTTATTTTATTGTATTTATCATCTAATAATTTTTTTATGGTGTTTTCTAATTCTAAGATGTCTAATTCCTCAATAATATCCTTTAAATCTTTTTTATTTTCAACCTCATCAATTTTTTTAATTAATATATCCCGTTCTTCTAATAATTCATTTAAAAGGTCAAATTCCTCTTTTTCAAGTGCCTTTATTATGTCTTCAGTTATACTTTTATATTCAATAAATAAATCAAAAATATTAATCATTTAAACATCGCTCCTAATTGAGATAAAAGCCAAGCTGATTGATCATTATACTTTTGCATTGCCTTCTCTAATTTAGCAAACTGTTGATAGTATTTATTTTCTTTATCAAATAGCTTTTTGTTTAAATCCTCTATAAGTCTATCCTTTTGCTGCAACTCTTTATATAAAAGATTGTTGAACTCACTGAAATCGCCCTTTAAACCTGCCTTTTCAAGTAAAGCACCCTTTTTACCTGATGAGTTTCTTGTTGTTCTTATATTATCTTCAAGTATATCCTTAATTCTTTGGAAAATTCCTATTTCACTATTTCTATCTCCCCTACCTGTATATGTCTTATTTGGGTCATAGGCAATTGAGGAGGTTTTAGTTAATAGGTTTAACACATCATCAGGTCTATTTTCCAAAGCAGCTTTTAATTTTGACTCATCAATAATTATTTTTCCTTTTTGTGTGTAATCACTTGATGTTGAAAGACCAATTTCTTGTATAGAAATACCTGAATCTTTAAGTGGTTCAAAAAAGGCTTGTCTTAAATTATAAACTAAATCTTGTAATATGCTATCTCCCTTTAAAAGACCTTCTTTAGCCTTCTCTTCCCACTTCTTTATTTCATCTTCCTTCATTTCCTTCTTTTGTTCATCTGTTAAGGGTTTATATGAATATGCTCTTTTTTCTGAAATCTTTTTATTTATTTTATCTATAATTTCGTTATACTTTTCTACAAATTCCTTTATCTTATCTATGGCAGGTTTAGAGTCTATCCCTACAGAAAATTTAATAGTATCTGTTGTAGATTCATTTAAGGTAAATGTTAGTCCATCAATTGTAAAGGTGTTATTTGATTTTGTAACTGAAGCATAATCTGAAGCACCAGGCGTTTTAATCTTAAAACTTGCATCTAAACCTGTATTGGTATATCCATCTGTAATACCTAACACATTAGTATTACCTGTTATTTCTATATTTGAAGTACTTCCTGTTGTTGATGTTTCTATTGTAATTTTTTTCGTTATTTCACTATAATATGCTTTTACTTGTCCATTTGATTTTGTATTTATGGATGTTATTATATCCTTATATGTTGTATCTGAATTGTAATCTATCGTTATATTACTTGTGCCATTGTATTTTATAGTAAAAGAACCACTACTACCAACTTTATCACTTATATTTGTTATTTCTTTTGACTGTGCTTTAGCTGTTTGAGCCAATGTAATATCTTTTATCTCATACTGTCCTGCTCTGGCACTTGCCGTTGCAGTAACCTTAACGGCAGATGTTGAAGTTGACATATTAACGGTATATGGTGATAGACTATTTGGAGATAATATATATTTTTCTGGACTTAATACGTCAAAGTATGTCTTTTTAAATGTATTTAAGTCCCCTATTATTTCTCTATATAAATCTTGTCTCCATTGTATAATCTGTCTATCCTGCTTTACTTTGTCAACCTTAGTTCTTTCAGCCTGCATAAGCTGTTTAACCATATTATCGACATCAAGACCTGTTGCAAGTCCTGTTATTCTAAAGGTACTTGGCATAATTACCCCTCCCTTTTTATTCTTTTTAAGAAATCCTCTGTGTCTTTAAGTGACATTTTGTTTTGTTTCTTTATTTCTTCTATCAATTCGCATCTTACAACCTTTACATCTTTTGGTGCTTCAATACCAATTTTGATATTGCCTTGATTATTTTCTAATATCCTTATTTCTATATTTTCTCCAATTATAATTTTTTCTCCTACTTTTCTTGTTAAAATGAGCATGGTATCTCCTGCCTTATACTATATTTCTTTTCATTTAAAATAACCTGTTTGGCTTTATTATTATTTACATTTATAACAATAGGAGCTAAAAGATTTACTGTTATTTTATCATCCCTTATTGTCATTACATTGAAAACTAAAACGTCTTCATAACTGTTTATTCCTAATAAATTAATCTCTTCATTTGAAAGTTCTATTTCATAATCTTTAAAATAATCCCAAGGATTAATCAATAGTAGACAAATTTCCTTTTCATCTATGTTTTGTAAGCATTTTATATTTGAATCTTCTATATTTAGAATTACATAATTTTTATATTCTTCAAGCCCAGGAATTCCATCCTCAAAATGAATAATATCGTTATTATTTATATTTAAATCTCCAAAAAATTTAGTTGATATTTGCATAACTATCTCCTACCTTAAAAAGTCTAATAAGCTTGGTTGTAGTATTTTTGCTCCAGTTTGTAATGATGCCTGATAAACACTTTCCATTACCTTATACTCCATAACCTTTTGTGCTATATCTATATCATAGGTTTTAGCAAGAAGCTGCGTCATATTAAATGTTTCCATATCATTTTTTTGCATCATATCCTCAAGTCTTTTTTGTTTAGCACCAACTTCAGCCCTTATTTTTAATATATTGTCCATCTCTTTATCTAAATTACCTAATTCGTCTGCTGCACTTTGATTATTGTTTAATTTATTTACTATATCTGTTATCACTTTAAATAACCCTACTTCACCTTGAGAATTTGAACCAGTCTCATTAAAGTCGCTTCCTTTAACTGATACATCAATATAAACACCAAAGGACATCTCCTTTTTTAATCCATTTGTTGAACCTTTATATAGTACATTACCACTTGCATCCTTTACAAATGGAGGTTCTGTTGTATTGTCTCCACCAAATATATATCTTCCATCGTATGAAGTATTCCCTATTTGCATAATTTGATCTTTCAATTGCTCTATATGCTTTTTTAAAGCATGCATTTCTGTTTCAGTATATCCACCATTACCGCTTTGAATAATCTTTTCACGCACTGTTTGAAGTGCATCTCCTATTTGTCCCAGTGCCACATCTACAGTGTCAAGCCATCCAATTCCTTCCTCTATATTCTTTTTATATCTTTCATTGGCTGCTATTGATGCCTTAAGCTCCATCGTTCTTGCAACTTTAAAGGGGTCATCTGATGGTTTTTGTACTTCATGGCCAGATGATAATTGATTTTGAAGTTTTTGCATCTCTTCTAAGTTTATCCTAACATTGTTTAAAAAATTCTTTGAAAGAACTTTATTAGTAATACGCATTTAATCACCTACCTTCTTAAAAGTCCATTAACAACTACATCAAGAAGCTGGTCAATTACACTTATCATTTTAGCATTTGCCTCATAGGCCCTTTGAAATTGTAGCATATTAGTCATTTCCTCATCTATTGAAACACCTGATACAGATTCTCTTCTTATTACAAGTTGGTCAACTAAATTCTCTTGGTTTTTAACCATTCTCTTTGCCTCTTGATTTGAAACTCCAAGTTCAGATATAGTTCCCTTATAATATCCTTCTATTGTTGCGCCAGATGCATTGCTCGTCATTGTCAAATTAGTTAAGTCTAAGCTTACACCCTTTAAAGAACCTATAAAATCATTTCTATCATTTAATTGAGTTATATTAAATCTGGTATTTCTAAGTTGTCCTATAAGAAGTGCCCTTTCTCCATTTCCTGCGTTTGTACCTGTTTTACCTGCATTTATTTTATCTAATTTACCATTCTCAATATCAGAGATTAATTTTAAATTCTTAGCTGCTATGTCACTTGTTTCTGCAACTTTATCAAAGAAATCTCCTTCGTTATTTAAACCATTATGAATGGTATTTACTGCAATTGCTATACCCTTTGCTAATTTGTTAAGTTGGTTTTTGTATTTATTTATTTCATCTGATAATGCCTCAAGTCCTTTAAAGCTTCCATTGGCAAACTTTACTGGTTTTATTCCACTTTGACCTTCTAAAACAACATTAGGATTTTTATTTTCTTCTGTTCCATAAAAAATATGAGGCATTATATTTAAAATTTTATTAGGATTATCTTTGTCCACTTGAAAATAATTTTGTAATTCTTTACTATCATTAATTGTTACCTCTTGAGACTCAAATTGATTGTTAAAATCCCCATTTATATATCCCTTAAATTTTACTGTAATAGGAAAGTTAATGGTCTTTGGAAAATCCTTTTTGTTAATAGTATTATTATTTGAGTCTGTTATTATAGCATCACTTATAAAATACATAACCTTTTCTATTTTTGTATCTGTTATTAATTTAACCTCTCTTGTTTTTGTCATTCCATTTTCATCTGTATATTCTTCATATCCATATAGTTCTATCCCATTATAATCTGTAGGATTTGTTTTAATTGAAAGTCTTTCTGAAATCTTATCCAGCAATAAATCCCTTCTATCCATTAAATCATTTGGATTTTTTCCACCTATTGTTACAGCTTTAATCTGCTCATTCAAATCTGCAATTTGCTTTAGTATACTAGAAACTTCAAAAACTTGATTTTGCATCAAATCTGATACACTAGATTCAATATCTTCAAGTTGTGTATAGTTATGCCTTACACCTTCACAAAGTGCCATAGCATTACTTCTTACAAGTTCCCTTGAAGTTGAGCTTTCAGGGTTAGTAGCTAACCCCTGCCATGAATCCCAAAAGCGAGTTAAAAGTGTTCCTATACCTGTATCAGAAGGTTCGGTAAAAACTGTTTCTATTTGAGATAAAAACTGTTCTCTTGCCTTATAATTTTCAAGTGTACTTGTTTCTTTTCTTATATAAAAATCTAAAAATTCATCCCTTGACCTCGTTATACTATCAACCTTAACACCTGTTCCTATTTGGCCAGGTTCTGCTGAGGTTGTCAATGATGGCATACCAAATGGTGTTGTAGTTTTAAGATTTGCCCTTTGAACAGAATACCCCTCTGTATTGGCATTAGCAATGTTATGTGAAACAACGTGTAGTGACGTTTGCTGTGCCTGCATTCCCCTCTTTGCAACATTAAATGTATTAAAAAGACCACTCATTTTATTTTCCTCCTATATTGTTGTATTAAATATGCTCTGTAGAGATTCATCTACCTTTCCCGTACCCTTGTATGTCACTATTTTATTTTCGTTACTTAATATGTTTGTATACATTTTAATATAGGCTAAAGATTGCTTTGTAAGGAGTGAATTTAACTCATTTTTTTCTTTAACAGTCTCTGTTAATTTAATTATTTCTTCTATTAATTCTTGTTCAATTATACCTTCAGAAATTAGGTCATTAGCAGTTTTATTACCACATATTTCTTTTCTTTTTCTTTCAAGTTTAGATAATTCTAATGCTAAATTTTTCTTTTCTTCTATAATTGTAGGCAGTTTTGATGCTTCGTTGTTTAAAAGTATTTTTCTTTCATCCTCTAATAAAATTTCAAAATTCTTTAATATATTTAATTCAGATGTTAATATTTCCTTTATCATAATTATTCACATCCCTTTAATTCCTTTAATAATGATTTTGCTATTTTATCTGTATCAATGTCATATTTACTATTTTTTATTTGTTCCTTTATTCTATCAACTTTTTCATTAACTACATCATAATCCTTAGCAACACTTAAATATTTAGCTATTTCTTTACTAAAATTGGAAATCTCAATTGAATCGGATCTATTAGATTTAACTGTATTGTTATTTTGGATAGTTCTATTATTTTTATATATGTTAATAATATTGCTTGTTGTAAAGTTAATTTTCATAATATACCACCTCATTATGATTATCGTAGTAAAAACATAAAACTTTAGAGTAAAAAGTCTGCAGTTTTATTTTCCCTGCAGACTTTTTACTCTTTCGGTATTACTAACTATACTTGTTATTCTTACACCAAAATTTTCATCTATTACTACGACTTCACCTAAAGCAACTTTTTTACCATTTACTAAAATTTCAACAGGTTCTTCTGTTAATTTATCAAGTTCAACTAATGAGCCAACAGACAGTTCGAGTATATCTTTTATTGTCTTTTTTGTTCTACCTAATACGACTGATATTTCAAGAGGAACATCAAGAATTAGATCAATATTTTTAACTTCATTAGTAGCAATTGGAGTAAGTGGTGCAAATTCAGCCTTTTGAACATTATTTTGTGGTTTATTATACTCGTGCGGTGTATATTCTACTTGTTGAGCATTTGTGTTAGTATCAATAAAGTAGTTTTCAACATTTGCTTCATTATCAAAAATTTGTTTTTGTTCTTCAACTGTATTTTCTTCTGTACCAGTTAATTTATTTATTATCATTTTGGCTGTTTGTATGGGTAGCAGTAACATTATTTCACTATCTACTAACGCATCAATAGTAAGTCTAAAGGAAATCTTTACTATATCATCATCCTCTGATATTTTTTCAGATAGTTTGTTATTTTTCTCATCCCAAACCGATGCATAAGGAGGTGAAATATTAATTGGCATATTTAACATTTGTGATAATGACGTAGCAGATGAACCTATCATTTGGTTCATTGCTTCAGACACAGCACTTATTTCAATTTCCGATAAAGTGTCTGCTTTTCTTGTACCATCACCACCCATCATTAAATCAGCTATAACTATTGCATCGGTTATTTTAATTAATAATAGATTTGCGCCAATTAAACCTTCAATATATTCAACTTCAACAGATATAATAGGAACATCAAATTCTTTTTTCATCTCGCCTAATGAAGTTATACTAACTCTTGGCGTAGTAATATTAACCATTCTGTTTATTATTGTAGAGAGTGCTGTTGAAGCTGACCCCATTGAAATATTACCAATTTCGCCTAACAAATCCTTATCAGTTTCAGAAATTGTTTCTTTTTGTGTAAAACCTCCATTTAAAAGAGCATCTATTTCCTCTTGTGAAAGTAGTCCATCATTCATAATCTTCCACATCCTTATCTATAATTTCTGCTATTTGTATACCCATTTTTTTACCGATAACACCAGGATATACTTTATAATGTAAGTTATCTTCAATATAATAATTTAATGTACCGTTAATTTTTGTATTAAGTTTAATACAATCACCTACTGTTAAATTTAAAAAGTCTTGAACTGAAATTATTGATCTACCCAATTCAACGTGTGAGTCAACTTCTACATTCATAATATTTTTTTCAAGCTTTTTAGTTACTTCAATATCTGATTCAGTCTTTATATTTGATCTGTATTGTATAACAAGTTTATCTATAAATTTTTCTACTGATATATAAGGAATACACATATTAATAAAACTTTGATTATTATTTATCTGAACTTGCATTGTTATAAGTTCGACTGGTTCATTAGGCGCTAAAAATTGGTTTAAAACAGGGTTTGTTTCTAAGGAATCAATCTTTGGTTCTACTTCTATAATATCTTCCCAAGCAAGTTTTAGCCCCTCAAGCATTTTATAGTTTATTTTTTTAATAATATTTTTTTCAATTTCCGTAAATTCTCTAACTTTAATAAGTTCTTTGCCTTCACCACCGAACATAATATCTATAGTTTGAAATACAAACTGAGGACTTGTTTCAAATAAAAATAAGCCATTAAAGGGTTCTAAATAATATGATATAAGTATTGTCGGATTTGATACAGAATGAATAAATTCCTCATATGTTATTTGTTCGGTGGATATAACTTTAATCTGAACTGATGTTCTTAAATTTGCTGTTAAATAATTCGAAGCTATTCTGGCAAAATTTTCATGAACCATTTCCAATGTTTTTACGTGTTCTTTTGAAAACTTATTTGGTCTTTTAAAATCATATTTTTTTACCTTTTGCTTAGTTTCCTCTGTTTTTTCCTCAAGATTTAATTCACCTGAACTTAAGGCAGACAGGAGGGCATCAATTTCACTTTGAGATAATATTTCTCCCATCTTATCCCTCCTATTACTTTATCAAATTTTCACCGTCTAATAAAGTTACAATATAATCTTTAAAATTAATAACTCCTCTTATTAACGTATTTTCATTATTTATTTTTTCAAGCATATCATCAGTAATATCAACAACCTCTTGAACACTGTCAACCATAAGTCCAACTTTTTCCTCTTGTACTTCTACAATAATAATATTTTCTTGATTTTTTTCAGATTCTATATTCAAATATTTTTTTAAATCAATTACAGAGATAATATTTCCTCTTAAGTTTGCAAGACCGCTAATATAGTGTGGAGATTTAGGAACAGAAGTTATATTCATCATTTTTTCTATACCATGGACAAGTCTTGTTTCTAACGCAAATCTTTCTTTACCAATATTAAAAATTACTACTTGCATTATAAATCAACTCCCTTACCCAAGCACCTTCTTTAATGCTTCTAAAACTCTCTCAGGTTGGAAAGGCTTAACAATGAAATCTCTTGCACCTGATTTTATAGCTTCCATAACCATTGCTTGTTGTCCCATTGCAGAACACATAATTATCTTAGCATTAGGATCAAAGGCTTTAATCTCCTTAACTGCTTGAATTCCATCCATCTCAGGCATTGTTATATCCATTGTAACTACATCTGGTTTTTCTAATTTATATATTTCAACTGCTTTAGCACCATTTGGAGCTTCGCCTATTACTTCATAACCATTTTTTGTTAGTATGTCCTTTAGCATCATTCTCATAAAAGCCGCATCGTCAACTATTAATACTCTTGCCATTTTTAATTCCTCCCTTAATTATAGACCTAATTTATTTAATAATATTTCTAATGAACCTGGCTTTGGTATAAAAAAGAAATTACCTTCTATTTCATTATTATCAACTATGAATTTTGTGTCTATAGCTAAAACATTTTCACTATATTGTTCTGCATCCATAAACGTTGTTGTCATAATTGCAGCCAACATATCGATAGCTACAGATGGCACAGAAGTTACAACTGACATATTTGCTAACTGAGCAATTGCATTTAAATAAGAATTTCCTAAGATGTTACCAACTTCTTGAAAAATTGAGTATAGCATATCTTCGTTTAATTCTGTTATTCCAAACATAAGCGTATTTGTAAACTTTTCTGCTTCTTCATTTTTTATCATAAATAAAATATTACCTAAAACATCTCCAAATACCTTTAAAAGTACTGCAACAACTACATCATCATCATTGCCTACTCTTCTTATCATATCGTTAAATTCCAAAATGTCAAGTTGAGGTATTTCCATATCAACTTTTTTATTTATTAACTGAGACAATGCTGTTGCTGCATTACCAGAACCTATATTCCCAACTTCCTTTAATGCATCAATTTGAAATTCAGTCAATTTTAATTCCATAAAATCACCTACTTTAAACAATTGCAGCGACATCAAGTATTAATGTAACTAATCCATCACCTAATATTGTCGCACCCACATATTCCTTTAAATTTTGCAACAATTTACCCACTGGTTTAATTACAATTTCTTGTTGGCCTAATAACTCATCAACAAGCAGACCAACAGTCTTTTCACCTGTTTTTACAATTACAATGTATTTGTTGTTTGATTCTACTGATTTTAGATTTAATTTTTCAGATAATCTTATGATTGGTATTATTTTATCTCTGTATAGTATTACTTCTTTATTATTTGTTAACTTAATCTCATTTACGTTAATATTAATTACTCTGTCAATAAAACCAAGAGATATTGCAAATGTTTCATCTGATACCTTAACTAATAATGCTTGTATTATAGAAAGAGTTAATGGTAGCCTAATTATGAATGCTGTTCCTTTACCCTTTTCACTAACAACCTCAACAGTTCCACCTAAATTAGATATTTTAGTTTTAACAACATCCATACCAACACCGCGACCAGATATGTCAGTTACTTTTTCACTTGTACTAAATCCTTGCATAAAAATTAAATTTTTAATATCATTCTCTGACATACCTTCAGTGCTTATACCTATAGATTCAGCCTTCTTTTTAATTTTTTCTAAATCAAGTCCTTTTCCATCATCTTCAATTTTAATTACAGCTTTGTTTCCCTCTTGATATGCAATTAACTTTATAGTTCCCTTTGCTGGTTTACCAAGTTTAATTCTTTCTTCTGTTTTTTCTATTCCATGGTCAGCTGCATTTCTAATTAAATGTACTAATGGCTCTCCTATTTCATCTATAACTGTTCTGTCTAATTCAGTATCTTCTCCTTTTATTATCAAATCAATGTCTTTTCCAAGTTCCTGTGATAGGTCTCTAATCATCCTTGGGAATCTATTGAACACTCTTTCTATAGGTAGCATTCTTACCTTCATTACTAAATCCTGAAGATCAGATGTAATTCTTCCTACTTGCTCTAATGTTTCGTGTAGTTCACCTAATCTGTAATTTGTGCTAATTTGCTCCAATCTTGTTCTGTGAATTACTAATTCTCCAACTAAATTCATAAACTTGTCTAATCTTTCTAAGTCAACACGCACTGATTGGTGGGCCTTTTTATTTTTTTCCTCTTCTTTGGTTATTTTTGCTTTTGTATTTTCTTGTTTTTTATTGATATCAACATCGATATTGTTAGATTCTAATTGATTATAAGATTGTTTCTTAGTTTCAATATTATTTACTGATTTAGATGATTCAGCTATTGAATTAATATTGACTTCTTTAATTTCAGATATATTTAAAATTAAATCTTTAACTTCATCTGCATTCTTTTGTGTTAAAAACATAATATAAAATCTATCTTGAAAATTCTCTTGCTCGAGGTCATCAACCGAAGGTACCGTTTTAATTATTTCACCTAAATCTTCAATTGTTTTATAAACTAAAAAGGATCTTGCAGATTTTAAAAGACAGTCATCAGTTAAAATAATTTCAGCTATATATACGTTATAATTTTTTTCTTTTGCCTGTTTTATTATGTTCTCATCATAAATATTTAAGGTAAAATCTATATTGCTTCTTTCATCTTTTTGTTCTTTTTTGCTTTCACCAACATTTTCAAGTTCTTTTATTAAATTATCAATGTTTATTTTTTCATCATTACCATCCCTTATATTATTTATCATTATTTCTAAAGTATCCAAACATTTAAATAAAACATTAATTATGTTTGAATCAACCTTTAAAATATCATTTCGGAATTTATCTAAAACATTTTCCATTTTATGAGTCAATTCAGCTATATCAGTAAATCCCATACTTCCAGCCATACCCTTTAAAGTATGAGCAACTCTGAATATTGAATTAATTATATCTTTATTTTCTGGATCCTTCTCCAGCTCTAAGATATTTTGATTTAATGTTTGTAAATTTTCAGATGATTCTTCCAAAAAAACATCTAAATATTGGGACATATCCATATTAATTACCTCCCGGCTTTCTATATATAAATGTTGATGCTTTTTCATATCCAAATTCCTTATAATTATAAATACTTTCAGTTGCACCTACAAATAGCAATCCTCCAGGTTTAAGAGAATTGTAAAAGTTTTGGTAAATTTTATTTTTAGTTTCTTGAGTAAAATAAATGACTACATTTCTGCAAACTATTAAATCAAAACCAGATTCATATTTATCTAAAATTAAATCGTGTTTTTTAAATGTTACCCTGTTTTTTATATCTTCGGATATATAATATTTATCATCCTTTTTTGTAAAATATTTATTTAAAGTATTGTCATCTACATTTCTTATTTCATTTTTATTATAAACTCCTTGTTTGGCAACCTCTAATATTGTTTGGTCAATATCGGTTGCTATTATTGTATGTTTCTTATTAGGAGTTAGTCTATCCATTATTATAGCAAGTGTATAAGGTTCAGCTCCTATTGAACAAGCTGCACTCCATATTTTTAAGCTATTTTTTTCGGGTCTTAAATAATCCTTTATCTTCTGTTCTAAATCTAAGAAAAGCTCCTTATTTCTAAAAAATTCAGATACATTAATTGTTAAATGATCTAAAAATTTTTTACTTAAGTTTGAATCTGATGATAATTTGGTTATAAAATCAATTTCGTTTTTCGCTCCTGCCCGTTGCATAAAATTTTCTATGCGTCTAATTAGTTGTTTTGATTTATAAGCAGAAAGATTAATTCCATATTCTTTTTGAACAAACTTTTCAATTTTTTCAAATTCCATTGGTTCACGCCCTCTTCAAAAGTTTTAGAATATATTCAAGAATATCACTTTCGTGTAAAACTACGTCTACACAACCAGTTTGTATTGCAGATTTTGGCATTCCAAATACCACTGATGATTCTTCATCCTGTGCAATCACAAAACCACCATATTTCTTTACTTCAATTGCACCTTCTGCACCATCCTTGCCCATACCTGTAAATATCGCTGCTATTGTACCTGATTTATAATATTTTGCAGCACTTATAAATAGTTTATCTACTGCTGGTCTAACTCCGTGTATTTGAGGTGATAAGTCTAATCTGATTTCACCGTTAACTACAAGCATATGGTATCCACCTGGTGCAATATATACAGTATTTTCTTTTATTTTTTGTTTATCAACAGCTTCTACAACTTCTAAATTGCTGGATTTGTTCATTCTTTCAGCAAAAGCCTTTGTAAAACCAACAGGCATATGTTGAACAACAAGAACAGGAATATTTATATCCTTCGGAAGTTTAGTAATTAAATCAAATAAAACCTTTGGTCCTCCAGTGGAAGCACCAAGAAGAAGAGCATTATATTTGTTCTGATTTATATTTATACTTTTATTATTTAAATTAATATTTATTTTTGTATTACTTTTTTTAGTTTTATTTTTATATGCATATGCGTATCTTATTTTTTCAGCAATGTCATCCTTTATTTTATCAATATCAAGAGATATACTACCTGATGGCTTTTGTATAAAATCAAAAGCACCTAATTGTAAAGCTTCAATTGTAATATTAGAACCTTCACTTGTAAGACTACTTAACATTATTACTTGAGCATTCGTATATTTTTTAAGTTCAATTAAAGCTTCTAAACCATTTTTTTTAGGCATCTCTACATCAAGTGTTATTACATCAGGATTTAATTGTTTTGCTTTTTCTATAGCCTCAAGTCCATCTCTTGCTGTTGAAACTACCTGCATATCTCTTTGGGAATTTATTATGTCTGATATCATCTTTCGCATAAAAGCTGAATCATCGACAACTAATACTTTTATTTTTTCAAACATAGTTACAACTCCTTTATACCTTCTCCAGTAATCCTTAGAATTACTGTTGCTGTAGTAGGATCAACAATCATTGTTCTACCTTTATTGCCACCGATATCTTCTGCTATTATAGGTATATTTAGTTCTTTTAATATAGACTTGACAGCTTCTGCATTTCTTTTTCCAATATCCATCATTGGGCTTTTATCTGCAAAACTAAACATACTTGCTCCACCAGCAATTTTAGCCTTTAAATTATTTTTATTTGCTCCAGATGTAATCAGTTTTTGTACTAATAGAGGAATAGCTGTATCAGCATACTTCATTGGATTGTTTATATTTGAAAATGCTTTACTGTCTGGAAGCATTATATGCGATAATCCAGCAATTTTGTTTAAATTATCTATCAAAGCAATACCAATACAAGAACCTAATCCCAAAGTAATAAGTTTATCAGGTGTTTTTGCTATGTTAAGATCTCCTATGCCTACCTTTATTTCTTGCATTTATATCTCTCCATTTATAATGATGTAATACTATTTAATTCTTCCTTTGACAATAGCTTATCTGTATCAATCTTCATTATAATTCTGTCTTGCTTTTTTATAATTCCTTTTATATATTTATTAGAATAACCGCTTATTATTTCAGGAGTTGATTCAGATTCATTTTCATATATATCAATTACTTCTTGGACATCATCCACAAGTAGACCAATAGATTTTGAATTATTTCTTACAACTATTATTTTAGAATTTACATTATCATTTGATTCACGTTTAAATTTTATATTTAAATCTATAAGAGGTAAAATAGAATCTTGATATTTAATAATACCTTTTATAAAAACAGGTGCTTCTGGAACTTGAGTTGGACTAACATAACCAAGTATCCTTTCTACTTGCTGAATATCAACAGCAAAGTCTTCACCATTTAACTTAAAAACAACAACTTTTTCAGTGGACATAAACATCACTCCTAAAGCTTAAATTTTTCTACAATTAATTCTCCCTTTTTAACGTAAGCCTTTAACTTTTTAACAGGCTCATCGATTTTATACTTGATTTCATCAAAAATTAGAATAGTATTTTGATAAGCAATTTCTACTTCGATTACACCTTCCTTTGTTGTTTTTAATGTAGTCGTAACACCGTGTGTTGAGCCTACTTCCCCTGCTTTAATGTATTTTTTTGCTTCAATCTTGCCGCTTCTTAAAACACTATTATTTAGTTTAAATATAACTGAGTTTTCAGCATTTATATTTGTATTATAGCAACCAGTACCTAATATTTCTACATTATTTGTAGAAATAATATTAGAATTTTGACAGTACATTACATAAATATCTGCTGGAGAAATATCAATTGTTATATTTTGTATTAAAGATTCAACAATTTTTAAAGTATTATTGATTAAGTTTATATCTCCATTAACCTCCATTGAGTTTATATAATTTTGTATTACCTGTAGTTGTTTTTTCATGTTTAAATCTAATTTTGGCAGGTTAATCAAATTATTATAATTATTATTGACTTTTTCTTTTTCATTTTTAAATTTGGAAAAAATAATTATTTTTAATAATTTTGATAATTTATCTTGAGTAAATTGTTCATTATTTTTACTTTGTAAAATATCAAATATAGCTCTATTTAATTTTGATAAATAATCCTTAATATCTATTAAATAGTTGTAAATGGTAATATATAGTATCGCTTGAGCACCTACAGTTAAATTCGAACCAATAACGTTTCCAGATATATTAATATCTGAATTAGAATAAATTTCAGCTTGAACAACATTTCCTTTTATAATAATTTCTTTACCACCGACTATCTTTATTCCTTCTAATACATTTCCATCGATATAAATTGAACCATTGTATTCTATATTACCAATTTGTTTATCTACATCACCTTTAATTTTATAGGTAGGAAATACACAAATACTGTCGTTTTTTATTCTTGGCATACCTGATACTTGAGCAATTGCACGTTTAAAATTATCTAATACTTCACACCCAGGCCCTTTTTTTAGCTTTTTTACTTCTCTTTTTCTTGGATTTATTGGTCTTCCAAAAACATCAAAACCAACTACTCCATCTTGTCCAGAATGAACTATTGCTAATACTTTACCTGATTCAACAAATTCAACTTCTTTTATACTATTATAAAAATCGACTTTTTTTTCATTTTCTAAATAGTCATTTTCAATATTAGTACCAAAAAAATATTCTATTTTATCATCAATTGGCTCAACTGGACTTTTACCCTGTGCAATTACACCATATCCGCTGTCTATAATGCTTTTAACATTTTCCCATTTTACACCGTAAACAATTTTATTTTCTTTTAAATACTCATTAATTAACATTGTTATTTCGGTATCTAAAAGAAATTCATCTGTAAATTCAAAATCCAAATTTAAAATAGTAGATTTAGGTGTATTTTTCAAACGCCAATTTTTTAACTTATTTTTATCTAATTTTAAAACTGCTTCAAGTCCATTGTTATTTATTTCAATATTTAAAAATTTTTTATATATGTCTTTATCTATATCAATATCAATTATATCGTCTGGTTTTATCTCACTTATTCCTTCAACTATTTTTCCATTTATTTTAATAAATAAATTTTTATTAAAATTGATTTTAATAAAATCATTACCAAGATAATAATATAACTTGTTGTCTAAAATTTCTGCTTTACTTTCCCCATCAACACTTATAATGTTTTTTTCTATTATCATAACATCACCCCTAATTAAATATTAACGATATTTACAAAAAATATCAACTATAATTTAAAATAAAATTTAATATAATTAAAATAGCTGGCATAATACCAGCTATTTTAATTATTCTATGCAATTACAATCATACATTTTATAGGGGCATTCGATTGGTTTCTCCAAAAGTTTTGTAATTTCATTTTGTAGATAATCAAAGGTATCTCTATTTATTGAATAAAATATCCATTTACCTTTTCTTTGAGTGTTTAATATTCCTGCATCACTTAAAATTTTTAAATGGTGTGATACAGCAGGTTGACTTAAATTTAAATTATCACAGATATCACAAACACACATATCACAACAAGATAACATTTTAATAATTTTAATTCTGTTTTCATCAGAAAGTGCCTTTAGTATATCAACTAATTTCAAATTTATCACCTTACCTCTTATTTTAGTTGTATTATGTATATTATATTATAAATTAAAAGGCACTGCAATGCAGTGCCTTAATCAAATTACTGTTCTGCTAATTTTTTATATACTTCGTATCTTTCCTTCAAATCTTCTTCAGCCTTCTTATACATTAGTTCAGCAAGTTTTGGTTGAACTTTAGATAATGCTGCATATCTTACTTCACCCATCAAGAATTCTTTAATTGACATTGTTGGTTCCTTTGAATCTAATACAAATGGATTCTTACCTTCTTCCTTAAGCATTGGATTATATCTGTAAAGATGCCAATATCCAGCATTTACTGCACGTTTTGCTTCTTCTTGAGTATTTCCCATACCTATCTTTATTCCTTGATTTATACAAGGTGAATATGCAATTATAACTGCTGGTCCATCATAGTTTTCAGCTTCAACTAAAGCCTTTAGATATTGGTTTTTATCTGCTCCCATAGCAACTTGAGCTACATATACATAACCATAGCTCATTGCCATCATACCAAGGTCCTTCTTTTTAGTCTTCTTACCGGATGCAGCAAATTGTGCAATAGCTGCTGCTGGAGTTGCTTTTGATGATTGACCTCCTGTATTTGAGTAAACTTCTGTATCTAAAACTAAGATCTTTACATCTTCACCTGAAGCAATTACATGGTCTAATCCACCAAATCCTATATCATACGCCCATCCATCTCCACCTATAATCCATGTTGATTTTCTTGATAGATAATCCTTATGCATTAAAACATCTTCAACAACTTGCTTAACATTTTCATTTGTAGCATTATATTCCTTTAACTTTTCAACCATTGCTTCAGCTACAGCTCTTGATTGTTTTTTATCATTATTGTTGTTTATATATTTTATAACAGCTTCCTTAACTGCAGCATCATCTATCATTTCAACTATACTTTGTAATTTACTTACCATTCTTTCTCTTATTTGTTTTGCTCCTAAATGAATTCCTAATCCATATTCTGCGTTGTCTTCAAATAGTGAGTTTGCCCAGGCTGGTCCATAACCCTTTTCATTTTTACAATATGGTGTAGAAGGTGCACTACCACCATATATTGAAGAACAACCTGTTGCATTTGCTATAATCATTCTATCGCCATATAGTTGAGTTAAAACTTTTATATATGGTGTTTCACCACAACCTGCACATGCTCCATGGAATTCAAATAATGGTTGTTCAAATTGACTTCCCTTTATTGTTTCCTTATTCATTGGATTAGGTTTCATTGGTAAACTAAATGCATAATCATAGTTCTTTTGTTCATGCATTTGAGTTTCGATTAGTTCCATTTCAAGTGCCTTAGTCTTTGCTGGACATACTTGAACACAGTTTCCACATCCTGTACAATCAAGAACACTTATTTGTAATGCAAAATTATATCCTTCAAAATTCTTTCCTCCACCTGCCTTTAGATACTTAAATCCTACAGGTGCATTGTTAACTTCTTGATCTGTTAATAGGAATGGTCTTATTACTGCATGTGGACATACAAAAGAACATTGATTACATTGAATACAATTTTCTGGTAGCCACTTAGGTACCTTAACTGCTATTCCTCTTTTTTCATATCTTGTTGTACCAGATGGGAATGTACCATCTTCAATACCTACAAATGCACTTACGGGTAATTCATCACCCTTTAATTTATTCATTGGTTCTAATATTTTCTTAATAAATTCTGGTTTATTATTATCTATATTTTTATTTACTTCAGCATTTCTCCAGTCTGATGGAATATCTACTTTAACCAATGATTCTATTGCCTTATCAATTGCAGTATGATTCATCTTAACAACTTCTTCGCCCTTTAATCCATAATTTTCAACTACTGCATCCTTTAAGTACTTAACTGCATCTTCAAAAGGAATTATATTTGCTAGTTTAAAAAATGCTGTTTGCATTATCATATTTATTCTTCCACCTAAACCTATCTTACTTGCAAGGTCAAAGGCATTAATTATATAAAAATTAATATTCTTTTCTGCTAAGGTCTTTTTCATTTCTGCAGGAAGTTTTTCAGATAATTCTTCCTTAGACCACATACAATTTAGTAAGAAGGTTCCACCATCTTTAATTCCTTCTAAAACATCATATTTATATACATAAGATGGATGATGGCATGCAATAAAATCAGCCTTTTTAATCAAATAAGGAAGTTTAATAGGTTTTTTACCAAATCTTAAATGTGATACTGTTACACCACCAGATTTTTTAGAATCATAGGAAAAGTACGCTTGAGCATATAAGTCTGTTTTATCACCTATAATCTTTATGGAACTCTTGTTTGCACCAACAGTTCCATCCGAACCAAATCCAAAGAACTTACATGAAACTGTTCCTTCAGGAGTAACATCCACTTCATCTGCAATAGGTAAAGATGTATATGTAACATCATCTACAATTCCTATTGTAAATTTATTTTTAGGCTCATTAAGCTTTAAGTTGTCAAAAACTGCAATTATTTGACCTGGAGTAGTATCTTTTGAACCTAATCCATATCTTCCACCAACTATAACAGGTCTATCCTTCATATCATAATATGCTGCTCTAACATCTTCATATAATGGTTCTCCCAATGAACCTGGTTCCTTTGTTCTGTCTAAAACAGCTATGTACTTAACTGACTTAGGCATTTCATTTATAAAATGTTTAATTGAGAAAGGTCTAAACAATCTAACTTTTAATAAACCAACCTTTTCTCCCTTTGAATTCAAGTAATCTACTACTGTTTCAATTGTTTCACAAACTGAACCCATTGCAACTATAACTCTTTCAGCATCAGGTGCACCGTAATAATTGAAAGGTTTATAGTTTCTTCCTGTTAGTTTGTTGATTTCATTCATATATGATTCAACTATATCTGGAACGGCATCATAAAATCTGTTTGTAGCTTCTCTTCCTTGAAAATATATATCTGGATTTTGAGCTGTTCCTCTTGTTACTGGGCTTTCTGGTTTTAACGCTCTATTTCTAAATTCTTGTAGTGCTTTATAATCTACAAGTTTAGCCAATTCATCATACTCAAGTATTTCTATCTTTTGCATTTCGTGTGATGTTCTAAATCCATCAAAGAAATGTAAGAAAGGCACCCTTGATTTTATCGCTGATAGATGAGCTACTGCTCCTAAATCCATTGCTTCTTGAACACTTGCAGAAGCAAGTAGTGCAAATCCTGTTTGTCTTGCTGCCATAACATCTTGATGGTCTCCAAATATTGATAGAGCATGTGCTGCTATTGCTCTTGCACTTACATGAAATACCCCTGGTAATAATTCACCAGCGATTTTGTACATATTAGGAATCATAAGTAATAATCCCTGTGATGCAGTAAATGTTGTAGTTAATGCACCACTTTGAAGTGAACCATGTACCGCACCTGCAGCACCTGCTTCAGATTGCATTTCTATAACCTTTACTTCTTGACCAAATATATTTTTTCTTCCTGCTGCACTCCATTCGTCTACTTTTTCTGCCATATTAGAAGATGGAGTTATAGGATAAATAGCAGCTACTTCTGTAAATGCATAGGCTACATGTGCTGCAGCGGTATTACCATCCATTGTTTTCATTTTTCTTGCCATTGGTACCCCTTCTTTCTTATATTATTATATTTATATTATATATTTAAAAATAATCATTATCAATAGAAATTTAATATATTTTTAATTATTATTCCTATAGTATTATTCCCAACATAATTTTTATTTACACCTAATGTTAACAAATTATTAATATTATGCTGCATTATAGCTGTTATAATATTAACGTAATCAAATAATTTATGGAGGGAAATAAGATGTATAAATTAATAGCTTTAGATATGGATGGTACCCTATTAAACGAAAATAAAGAAATTTCAAAATCTAATTTGGAAGCAATACAATTTGCAAGAAGAAAGGGAATTAAGATTGTTTTAGCTACCGGCAGACCAACCAAGGGAATAGAAAAATATTTAAAGGAACTTAGCCTTATAGATGAAAATGAATATGCCGTATCTTATAATGGAGCTATTGTACAAGAAGTGAAGTCAGGTAAAATTATAGCACAAAATGTTATGTCTTTAGATGATTTAAAGCAATTATATAATTTAAGTAAAGAATTAAATGTAAATATACATGCTTTAACTCCAAATAGCTGCATTACACCTAAAATAAATCAGTATAGTGAACTTGAAGCTACTATGAACAACATACCATTGGAAATTGTTGATTTTGATGCTATAGATAAAAATACAACTATCGTAAAAATAATGTTTGTCGATCCTGAGGAAAAGTTAAATAAAGTTATTGAATCGCTTCCAAAGGAATTATATGATAAATATACAATAGTTAGAAGTGCACCATTCTTTTTAGAATTTCTAAATAATAAGGTCAATAAAGGATTTGGCGTAAGATTACTTGCAGAGAAACTTGGAATTAAACCAAGTGAAATAATCTGCATAGGAGATGCTGAAAATGACATACATATGATAGAATATGCAGGTTTAGGAATTGCTATGGGAAATGCATTTCCAGAAGTAAAGAAAAAAGCTGATTATGTAACAAAGACTAACGAAGAAGATGGGGTTGCCCACGTAATAAAGAAGTTTGTTTTAAAGGAAGAAACAGCATAAAAAGCACTGCCAAAGGCAGTGCTTTTATACTAATAAAATTGAGTAAGCCTATAAGCCGAGTTCTGTCGAGAATGGTCATCTATCTAGACCTACTGTTGCCAGTAGGTTCAAGCGACACTACCCGAGGGCGTGCCGGGCCAGCACATATGCCCTTCTATTTGGTCTTGCTCCAGGTGGGGTTTACAGAGCCACACTGTCGCCAGTGCGCTGGTGAGCTCTTACCTCACCTTTCCACCCTTACCACGCAACCAAAGTTGCACTCATCAATCAAAGTGATTGATTATGGCGGTATATCTCTGTTGCACTTTCCTTAGGGTCGCCCCCACTGGGTATTACCCAGCACCCTGCCCTATGGAGCTCGGACTTTCCTCTCCCGTGAATAACCACGGCAGCGACCATTCAGCTTACTCAACATTATTTCGTTGTTACATTTTTAGATTATATCACTTATAATCGACTTTGTAAACAAGAATAATTTACCTATATAAAAGAGAATGGTTGTTTAAAGTAGGTTTTCATAACTTCAATACCATCAAAATTGCTTAACAATAATGTATATATATCTTCAATAAATACCTGCTCAAGTCCAAAATGTGTTGCATCCAACACAACGATGTCATTTTCGATAGCATCGATTGCAATATGATGTTTTACATCTCCAGTTAGAATTAAATCACATCCTTTAGACTTTGCAACATTAATTAGATCGCTACCCGATCCCCCTATAACAGCAACTTTATTAATTTTTTTATTTTTGTCACCGATTAATGTAATCATTTGTAGATTAAATATTTTTTTTACTTGCATAGCAAAATCTTTAGCAGAAAGTGGGATATCTAAATATCCTATTCTTCCTAATCCTTGAGGGAGAGTATTTTCAAGCTTTATAATATCAAATGCTGGTTCTTCATAGGGATGATTTTTAACTAAAGTATTTATAACAGTGTTTAAATTTGAGGCAGTTACAATAGTTTCAATTTTAATTTCTTCAACTCTTTGTAATTTATTTATTTGGCCAATAAATGGGTTAGTTCCATTTAATGGCCTAAATGTACCTTCACCTAAAACATTAAAGGAACATTTATCGTATTTACTAATACAACCTGCCCCTGCATTAAACAAGGCTTCCTTTAGTTCTTCTGCATATTTTGTAGGAATATATGTTATAATTTTATATAATTTTTCTTTATTTGTTTCTTCAAGAACAGACACATTTTTTAAATTTAGTTTTTTTGATATGACATCATTCATACCATCATTAGCTATATCATAATTAGTATGAAGTGCATAAACATTTATATCATTTTTTATTAAGTCATATATCATCGTTGCAAAACTACTTTTTTTATTTAAATTTTTTATTGGCTTAAATATTAATGGGTGGTGACTTATAATTAGATTTACCTTATTTTCAATTGCTTCCTTTACAACCTCTTTGGTAATGTCTACCGTTACTAAAATTTTATTTATTTTGTTATTTTCATCTCCAACTAATAAACCAACATTATCATACTCTTCTGCATATTTTCTTGGATAACGTTCCTCAATAAAATTTATGAAATCTTTTAATATTACAGACATTTTTTCAACTCCTTAAAACTATTTATTAAATTTTCAACTTCTTTATATTTATTATAATGTAAATTAATATCTAATCCCATTAAAATTTTTTCTAAATGTATTATTTTGTCATCTATATAATTTAAAGTTTCTTTACTTTTTTTCATTATATTTACTGGACCTACAAAAAATTCTGCTTGTAAATTGTATTTATTTTTTTTACCATAAGTAACCTTTAATATATGATAATACTTATTTTCATCTTTAATAATTTCCTCATCAATTATATAAAAGTTCATATTATAAAGTTCTTGCCTTAGAATCTCGGGATATTGTACTGGTTGTAGAATTAGGTAGTTTGAATTTTTAGCTACATGTATATCGTTTTTAATAATATCAGCAATTAAATTTCCTCCCATTCCTGCAATAACAATGGTTTCTGCTTCCCCTTCTTTTAAGGTTGTAAGACCAGGACCTATTCTTAAATCTATTTTATCAAGCAAACCATATCTCTTTATGTTTTTTAAAGCAACATCAATAGGTCCTTTTTTTATGTCACTTGCAATTGCTCTTTCACATTTTTCTTCTAATATAGCCTTTATTGGTATGTATCCGTGGTCTGTACCTATATCAGCCAAACATTTTGATTTATCTATCATATTAAATAGAGCTTCTAATCTATTAGACAATAACAATTTCTTCACTCCTTTAAAAATAAAAGGCCTACTGCTGTAAGCCTATTAATCTAAATAATCCTTTAATTTTTTGCTTCTACTTGGATGTCTCAATTTTCTTAGAGCCTTTGCTTCAATTTGTCTAATTCTTTCTCTTGTAACCTTAAACTCTTTACCTACTTCCTCTAATGTTCTTGCTCTACCATCATCTAATCCAAATCTTAATCTTAGAACTTTTTCCTCCCTTGGAGTAAGTGTATCTAATACATCCATTAATTGTTCTCTAAGCATAGTATATGCTGCTGCTTCTGCTGGTGCAGGTGCATCATCATCAGGTATAAAATCTCCAAGATGACTATCTTCCTCTTCACCGATAGGAGTTTCAAGAGATATTGGTTCCTGAGCTATTTTTAGTATCTCTCTTACTTTGTCAACTTCCATATCCATTTCTTTTGCAATTTCTTCTGCTGATGGTTCTCTTCCTAACTCCTGGAGAAGTTGTCTTGAAACTCTTATTAATTTATTTATTGTTTCTACCATATGAACAGGTATTCTAATTGTTCTTGCTTGATCTGCTATAGCTCTTGTTATAGCCTGTCTTATCCACCACGTTGCATAAGTTGAAAATTTATAACCTTTTCTATAATCAAATTTTTCAACTGCCTTAAGGAGACCTAAATTACCTTCCTGAATTAAATCAAGAAATAACATACCTCTCCCAACATATCTTTTTGCTATACTTACAACAAGTCTTAAATTTGCTTCTGCAAGTTTTTTCTTTGCTTCTTGATCCCCTTTTTCTATTTTTTTAGCAAGCTCAATTTCTTCATCAGCTGAAAGTAATGGAACTTTACCAATTTCCTTTAAATACATTCTAACAGGGTCATCAATACTTATTCCTTCTGGAATTGATAAATCAAGGTCTTCTTCTAAAAGTTGTTCTGGGTTAAAATCATCCATATCCTCAAGAACTTCAATACCCATTGATTCTAATATTTCGTATATTTTGTCAATCTGTTCAGATGATAAATCAACATCACCTAATGTTTCCATTATTTCCTTGTATGTTAAAAACCCAGCCTTTTTACCCCTTTCAATTAATTCTTTAACTATTGACATCTTAGCGCCTTTTGATTGATTTTCTTCTGCCTTTTTATCTTGTTTCTTTTGCTTTGATGCTTCTTTTTTCAAAAGTATACCTCCCTTCACAGGCACTATATTTGGTCTAATTTCTTTTGAAGTTCTATTAGATATTCCATTAGTTGTACAGATTTATGTATGTCATTTTCTAATTCACATTTTTTAATTTGGCTTTTTAAATTATTAATTTTTTGTTCTAATGAAAAACGCTTAACAGTTTTAATTGCATCATATAATAATTTTTCCATATCATCTTCACTACCTATTGAATATGAAAAAACCCTTGCTACGTCCTCTATTTTTTCTTGCTCTTGATACTTATTTAAAAAATAATTTTTATCTATTTCTTCACCCTTAGGTATTTTTGTTAAAACTTCAAGGGCCAGTTCTCTGTATACTTCAGTCAAAAATTCTTCAGGCTTTATAGCCGTAAAAACTTTTTCATAAAATGATGGATAGTTTAAAAGTATAGATAGTATGTATGCTTCTGCTTTTTTATTAGCTGGTATTAAATTGTAAATATTTCCTTTAATATTATTCCTTATATTTGAATTATTATTCTTACTTGTTATATTTGATCTATTTTTATTAACTTTATCAATAATAACATTTAGGGAAATTCCTGTTTCTTCTGATAGTTTTTCTGAGTAATGTTGAACTAAAACTTCATCTTTTAGTTTAGAAATTATATCAACAACTTCATTAACATATTTAACCTTATCAAACTGATTTTTAATATTCTTTCCTTCTTTTGCTTTTAATATCCTATAATCAGTAATAAATAATGCATCTTTTATTAATTTTTTAAATTCATCAATTCCATTATTTTTAACAAACTCATCAGGATCTTTACCACTTGGAACAATAATTACCTTTACATTTAATCCTGCTGATTCTAAAATTTCAATTCCTCTTAATGTAGCAGCTTGACCAGCAGCATCAGAATCATAACATATAAAAATATTATTTGTATACCTTTTTAATAATTTAGCATGTTCTGTTGTTAAAGCAGTACCTAAAGATGCAACAACATTATTTAATCCAAATTGATGAAGTTTAATACAATCCATATAACCTTCAACAACAATTATACTTTCTAAGTTTTTATTTTTTATTACATAATTTAAACCATATAAATTCTTACCTTTTTCAAAAACCAAAGTTTCTGATGTATTTAAATATTTTGGTTTACTATCATCCAATACACGTCCACCAAATGCAATAACTCTACCTTTCACATCAAAAATAGGAAACATTATTCTATTTCTAAATCTATCATATATACCCTTTTCTGATTTTACCAATAATCCAGCTAAAGACATTTCTTCTTCTGAATAACCCATATTCTTTAAATGTTTTATTAAAGCATCCCACTCATTTAAACTATAGCCTAATCCAAACCTATTAATTATTTTATTATCAATTCCTCTTGAATATAAATAATTTAATGCAATTTTGGTTGATTTCAAATTATTATAGAAATATCTTGCTGCTTCAAGATTTATTTTATATAGTTTTTCCTTTAAATCTTTATTTTTATCTTTACTTTCATCAAAACTTACATCAATACCTGCTCGTTCTGCTAAATAAAGAAGAGCATCCTTATAATCATAATTTCTAATTTTCATTATAAAACCAATTGTATTGCCTGCTGCTCCACAACCAAAACAGTGAAAAAGCTGTTTGTCAGGAGATACACTTAATGATGGGCCTTTATCATTATGAAATGGACATACACCAACATAATTTCGTCCAACCTTTTTAAGCTTCACATATTCTGATATAACATCGACTATATCATTATATTCAATAATTTTATTAATTATATCTTCTGGTATTCTACCCATCTTATCACCTTTATATTTCTACAAAATTAGTTAAATTCCTCTTTTATAATTAAAAAATTTTAAAATTATTATCTTATATATGACACAATTATATTTATTTCGACATCATATATATAAATCCTTCTTGTTTACAAAAAATTAAAATATTCTTCCCCAAGGCATTGGAACATATATATTAACAAATTCATTAATAGCATATCTATCAGTCATACCTGCTATGAAATCGCAAACAACCCTCTCTTCTCCCCACACATCTATTTTATTTTTGAATTCATTTGGAAGTTTATGTATATTATTTATATAATAATAATACAAAGTTTCAAGCATTTTAACTGCTTTTTCCTCTTCTGTTTTTGCCTTAGAACCAATGTATACATTTTTGAACATAAATTCTCTAAGTTCCCAGGTTGCTTGACCAATTTCTCCTGTTAAAGAAATCTCTCCAAATTTTAACGCATAATCAATTACTGAAGTAATCATAGTATTGATTCTATCTGAATGTCCCTTACCTAAAACTTTTATACATTCTTTTGGCAAATCATCAAAGGATAAAATACCTGCTCTAATTGCATCATCAATGTCGTGGTTTATATATGCGATTTTATCTGCTAACTTTACAACCTTTCCCTCATTAGTATCTGCAATTAAATCACCTGAATGACACAGTATGCCATTTCTAACCTCATATGTTAAATTCAATCCTGTTCCTTTCTCTAAGAAATCAACAACACGTAAGCTTTGTTCATAATGTTTAAAACCATTTTTAGTTATTTTATCAAGCACCTTTTCTCCCGTGTGACCAAAAGGTGTATGACCGAGGTCATGGCCTAATGCTATTGCCTCCGTTAGATCTTCATTAAGACGCAATGCTCTTGAAATTGTTCTTGCAATTTGTGAAACCTCTAATGTATGTGTTAAGCGTGTTCTATAGTGGTCGCCTTCAGGAGCAATAAATACTTGTGTTTTATGTTTTAATCTTCTAAAAGCTTTTGAATGTATAATTCTGTCCCTATCTCTTTGAAAATCAGTTCTTATGCTACATTTTTCTTCGGGTTTTAACCGTCCCATTGTATCTTTAGATTTAGTAGCTAAAGGAGAAAGTATTTTTTCTTCTAATAATTCATACTGCTCACGTATATTCATAATAATCACCACAATATTTTAATCTATTAATTTATAATATACAACAAAAATTTTCATTTACCTTCTAAATTTGATAATTTATTTTTTTCTAACAATTTTATTATTATAGATATGATACTTATTTATTCTAATATTTACATAAAAAACATATAATTTTAATGATAAAAGAGGTGATATTATATGGAATATAATGTTATACAAGCATCAAGAAAAGATTATTCGAAGGAAGAAATAAAATACATACTAAGTCATTTTAATTGTAATGCAATAAAAATCGAGAATATTAAAGCAAAAGATACGGATAAGGCTCGGGCAGTTTATAAAATCTATTCAAATACAGGTAATAAATGCTTAAAAAAAACTTATCACAATGAACCTACTCTTTTATTTATATACTCAGTAATTGAATGGTTAAATATATTTAATATAAAATGTCCCAGATTTTTAAAAACAAATACAGGTATTCCTTATTTAAATTATATGGGTGATTATTTTATATTAATGGATTGGATAGATGGACGCAAATGTGATTATGATAATATAGATGACGTGTTAAATGCCTCTTATTGTTTAGCTAAAATTCATTTAGTAACAAAAAATTTTAAAAGTATAAATGGAAGTAGAATTATATACGGTGACAATGGAATATATGATAGTTATTCAAAACATTTTTCACAGTTACTTAATACATCAAACAAAGCTTTCTATTATAAGGATGATTTTTCTAAGTTATTTATTGATAATGCAGATTACTACATAGAATGTGCTAAAGAATCATTATATCTATTATCACAAATAGATTTTAATAGTAAAGAGTTAGAGAAGTCTATTTGCCATTATGATTATGTCAATAAAAATATCATTTTTAACTCAGACATTAATATTATTGATTTTGACAAGTCAAAATATGATTATTCAATAAATGATTTTTATGTATTCATAAAAAGAATTTTAAAAAGGAAAAGTACATGTTGGGATTTTAATTTATTTAAACAAGCTGTAGAATATTATGAAAAAAATCGTTCTATTAATTATTTAGAATTTAAATTACTATTAGCACAATTGATGTTTCCAAATAAGATATGGAAGATAACACGTGATTATTATAAAAATATTCATCATTGCAATAAAAAAGCCTTTTATAAAATATTGAAAGATACAATCTCACAAAAAGAATACCATAAACAATTTATAGCTAATTCAATTGAATTTTTCAATCAAAAATATTAAGGGGCTGTGAATCAGCCCCTTATGTTATTAGTTTCTTGGATTTTTAACTTGAGCTTGTGCTGCAGCTAATCTTGCAATTGGAACTCTAAATGGTGAACAAGATACATAGTTTAGACCAACATTATGGCAGAATTCAACTGAAGATGGTTCACCACCATGTTCTCCGCATATACCAAGTTTAATATCTGGTCTAGTTTGCTTACCTAACTCACAAGCCATTTTAACAAGCTTACCTACACCTGTCTGATCAAGCTTTTGGAATGGATCATATTCAAATATTTTCTTGTCGTAGTAGTCCTTTAAGAATTTACCTGCATCGTCTCTTGAAAAACCAAATGTCATTTGTGTTAAATCATTTGTACCAAATGAGAAGAATTCAGCTTCCTTTGCAATTTCATCTGCAGTTAAAGCAGCTCTTGGGATTTCAATCATAGTACCAACTTTATATTCTAATTCTACATTTGACTTCCTAATTATTTCATCTGCAACTTTTACTATTATATCTTTGACAAATTTTAATTCCTTTACTTCACCTACAAGTGGAATCATTATTTCAGGTACAATGTTATAACCTAATCTCTTTTTAACATCTATAGCTGCTTCAATAATTGCTCTTGTTTGCATTTCAGCAATTTCTGGGTATGTAACTGCTAACCTACAACCTCTATGGCCAAGCATTGGATTGAATTCCTTTAAGCTATCAACAGTCGCTTTTAATTCTTCGTATGATATTCCCATTGTACTTGCAAGTTCTCTAATATCTTCATCTTCCTGTGGTAAGAATTCGTGTAATGGTGGATCTAATAACCTTATAGTAACAGGTCTATCTTGCATTGCTTCATAAATACCAATAAAATCTTGTCTTTGCATAGGTAATAATTTGTCTAATGCTTTTCTTCTTTGTTCTTCTGTCTTTGCTACTATCATCTCTCTAACAGCTGGTATTCTATCTTCATCAAAGAACATATGTTCTGTTCTACATAGGCCAATACCTTCTGCACCAAATTTAACTGCCTGTGCTGCATCCCTTGGAGTATCAGCATTTGTTCTAACCTTAAGTTTTCTTATGCTATCAGCCCATTCCATAAATGTTCCAAAATATCCTGATATTTCTGGTTCAACTGTCTTAATTTTTTGACCATAAACCTTTCCTGTGCTTCCATCTATTGAAATATAATCTCCTTCTTTTATAACAATATCCTGTACTGTAAAATATTTTCCTTCTTCATTTATTTTTATTTCACCACAACCTGCAACACAACATTTACCCATTCCTCTTGCAACAACAGCAGCGTGTGATGTCATACCTCCTCTTGCTGTTAAAATACCCTCAGCTGCAACCATACCTTCAATGTCTTCAGGTGATGTTTCTGTTCTAACTAAGATTACTCTCTCACCTTGTTGTCTTTTTAATTTTGCTTCTTCTGCTGTAAAATAAACTTTACCACAAGCTGCACCAGGTGATGCTGGCAATCCCTTTGTTATTTCCTTAGCATTCTTTAATTCGTTCTGATCAAACATTGGATGTAATAATTGGTCAAGCTGTTTTGGTTCAACCTTAAGGATTGCCTCTTCTTTTGTTATTAAGCCTTCTTCTACCATTTCTACGGCAATTCTTAAAGCTGCTTGTGCTGTTCTCTTACCATTTCTTGTTTGTAAGAAGAAAAGCTTACCTTGTTCTATTGTAAATTCCATATCCTGCATATCTTTATAGTGCTTTTCAAGTATATTAGCTATTCTCATAAATTCATCATAACAATCTGGCATTACTTCTTTTAGTGTTTCTATACTTTGTGGTGTTCTTATACCTGCAACAACATCTTCACCTTGTGCATTCATTAAGAATTCTCCAAAAATTTTGTTTTCACCTGTAGATGGATTTCTTGTAAATGCAACACCTGTACCTGATGTTTCGCCCATATTACCAAATACCATCATTTGTACGTTAACAGCTGTTCCCCAGTCCCCTGGTATATCATTCAATTTTCTATATACTATTGCTCTTGGATTATTCCAAGAACGGAATACAGCCTTTACTGCTTCTAATAATTGTACCTTAGGATCATTTGGAAAATCTTCTCCCTTTTCTTTTCTATATAATTCCTTATATCTTCTTACAACTTCTTTTAAATTTTCAGCAGTTAAATCAGTATCATATTTTGCATTGTTTTCTTCTTTAACTTCATCTAAAATATTTTCAAACAAATTCTTATCTATTTGCATAACAACATCGCTAAACATTTGTATAAATCTTCTATAGCTGTCATATGCAAATCTTTCATTGTTTGTTAGCTTAGATAAGCCTTCTACAGTTTCATCATTTAAACCTAAATTTAATATAGTATCCATCATTCCTGGCATTGATATTCTTGCACCTGATCTTACTGATACAAGTAATGGATTTGAAGGATCACCAAATTTTTTACCTGTGATATCCTCTAATTTCTTCAAGTGCTCAAAAATTTGTTCTACAATATCTTCCCCTACTACCTGACCATCTTCATAATACCTCGTACAAGCCTCTGTTGTTACAGTAAAACCTTGTGGGACAGGTAAACCAATGTTTGTCATTTCAGCAAGATTTGCACCTTTACCTCCCAATAAATTCTTCATACTTGCGTTACCTTCACTAAAAAGGTAAACATACTTTTTTTGACTCATGTTGATAACCCCCTGTCTTTGTTGCTTTATATTAATTATATTTGTACCAAACCCTATGGGACATATTATGTCCCGCATCCTTATAAAAGCCCCTTTATCTTCCTTCCCCTAATCTAACAAATAGCTTAGTTATATTTGTTTTAGATACTTTTCCTGTGATTTTGTATAATTCCTTACCATCTTCTTGTATAACCTTTTCTACAACAGGTAGACTATCTACTTCGTGTTCAATTATTTTCTTTGCTGCATCAAATGCAAGATCATCATCTGTAACTGTTATTATGTTAGGCATTCTTGTCATAATTATTCCAACAGGAACTTTATGCATATCTGAATTTCCCATTGCTATTTTTAAGAAATCCTTTCTTGAAACTGCCCCTGTTAGATAACCATTATTAACAATAAAAATTGTCCCTGCGTCATTTAAGAATAATTGAACAATTGCATCATATATTGTTGTATCTTCTGTTACAATTGCTGGTTTAGATTTTATTTCTGATACTTTTATATCTTTTATTGCCTCAAAAATTAAGCTATTATTACTTCTTTTTGAATATAAATAACCTACTTTAGGCCTTGCCTCAAGAATACCTGTCATTGTTAGAATTGCTAAATCTGGTCTTAGTGCTGCCCTTGTAACATTTAACATTTCAGCAAGCTTTTCACTTGTTATTGGTTGATTTTTTTTCACTAATTCAATTATTTCTTCTTGTCTTTTTGTCAGTTTAATAGTAATCACCCTCTCTGCATTTATTATGCATAAATACATCTAATATTATATATTATTATATAAATGCAGAGAAATAATTACAATATATTTTATATAAAAACAACAAATTGTAATAATTTTTTGTACATTTTTTATTTTATTTAATTTCTGGTATTTATGTATATTTAATCTTTTATGTATATTTTATCACTATTTCTAAATTTTGCAATAGTATATGATGTCAAAAAATTAGAATAAGTCAGAATTAACTGACTTATTCTTTCTTTTTATTTAATTCCTTCGCAAATTCCTCTATTTTTTCCTCTACATCTGACTTTAAATTTGTTGTATTTTCCTTAATATCACTGACTTTTTCTTGTATAGTATCCTTAACTTCGTCATATTTTTCTTTAATAATATCATTAATTATTTCAACATTTCCATTTGGTCTTTCTATTTCAAGCGAAACCTTTGTTGCAATTGCAGCGATAGCACCGATTACTAAAAGATATGGATTGAGTAATGATAATGCACCCGCTGCAACTCCAGCATTAACTGGTATATCAACTAAAACCCTTGAATCTTTTTTAACTTTTATTCTTGTTACATTCCCTTTTTTAATTATTTCTTTTATTGTTTCAGTTAATTCATTACTTACTTCTACAACATTTTGTGTAAATGTTTTTTGCTTTGATTCTAATTCAATTAGAGCATCAATTAAATTACCATTGTTTTTTTGTAATATTTCTTTTGCTTCTGAATAACTAACATTTGCACGTTGTCTTAGTATATCAATTTTCTCTAATGTAATTTCTTCCATACAACCATCTCCTAAAAAATATTTTTTATAAATTCAACTGTATTTAGTTTTATTGATAAGTGATAGTTAATGTACTTATCTAAAATATCATCTACTAAATTTAATGTTTCTTTATCATAATATATTTTACCCAAATCTTCTAATTTTATATTCCTTATTTGTATTAATAATTCTATTACTTTTTTATTAAGCTTATTCCCTTTTTCATTATTGCAATTATTGCATATAAGTCCGCCTTCAATAATATTGAAATATGCTTCATCTAATGTTTTTCTACCACATTTAATACATTTTAAAACTTGAGGAGTAAATCCAAGTAAAGAAATTAATTTAAAATCAAATGTTACTTTTAGGAGATAGTTATCAACATTACCATCTTCTAATATGTATAGAGTTTTTAATAAAAGTGCCAATATATAAACATTTTTATTTTCACTTTCAATTGATTTATCAATGAATTCTAAGAAATATGTTCCTAACATCAATTTTTTATAGTCATTTAAAAGTGTCTGAAATGAATTATTGAGACTTCCTGAACTTAATACATACATATCTTTACTTTTGCTTAATAAAAATTCCCCAAAACAAAACTGTTGAGTTAAATGAAGTTGCTTACTTTTTGTTCTTCTTGCTCCATTACATAAAACATCGATTTTTCCATATTTATCCGAAAAAATAGTGATGATTTTGTCATAATCACTATAGTTCCGTGTCTTTAAAACAACTCCTTGAACTTTGTGTATAGACAAAATCATCACTCCTTTTATTATTTATATCCTAAACTCTTTAATATAGAATCACTGTCTCTCCAATCCTTCTTAACCTTTACCCATAGTTCTAAATATACATTTGATCCTAAAAATTTTTCTATTTCTATTCTTGCACTCTGACCTATTTTTTTGAGCATTTGTCCACCTTTACCTATTATTATAGCCTTATGGGAATCTTTTTCGCAATAGATTGTTGCATTGATGTTAATACAATTTTTATCTTTATCTTCCTTCATAGTAACTATTTCTACAGCGGTACCATGTGGTACTTCTTCTTGTAAGTTATGTAAAAGTTTTTCTCTTATTATTTCGGCTACAACAAATCTTTCAGGTTGATCTGTAATCATTTCATCTGGGAAATATTTTGGTCCATACGGTAAATTGTTAACTATAACTTTAATAAGTTCATCAATATTTTTTTGCTTAAGAGCTGATATTGGCACTACTTCATCAAAAGCAAAATATTTATAATATGTATCAATTGTCTTTGCTATCTTTTCTTTACTAACAGAATCAACCTTGTTTATAACTAAAATTTTTCTTGTCTTTGAATTTTTTATTTGATCTATTATATACTTATCACCTATATTAAGCTCTTCTTCAGGAGTTGTAACAAAAACTACTACATCAACTTGTGATAAAGTACTTTGTGCAACTTTAACCATATACTCTCCTAATTTATGTTTAGGCTTATGCAAACCTGGTGTATCCATAAAAACTATTTGGTAATTGTCTTTAGTTAAAATTGCTTGTATTGTGTTTCTTGTCGTCTGTGGTTTGTTAGAAGTTATAAGTAGTTTTTCTCCCATTATAGAATTAATTAAAGTTGATTTACCTACATTGGGTCTACCAACTATTGTAACATAACCTGATTTAAAATCATTACTCATTTGTATTGCTCCTTTCAATATCATCACTTGTAAAAGCAAATGGAAGTAATTCAGTTATTTTGTAAACTTTATATTCTCCATTTTTATTAGAACAAATAACCTCAATGTCTTTACCAAATTCTATTATTACTTGTCGGCATATTCCACAAGGATATGTATAATTTGAACTATCGCTGATTATAGCAATTTTTTCAAAGTTTTTGTATCCTTCGGATACAGCCTTAAAAATTGCTGTTCTTTCAGCACAATTTGTTGCTCCAAATGTAGCATTTTCAATATTACAACCAGTAAAAACCTTACCATCAGATGTTAGTAACGCTGCACCTACTCTAAATTTAGAATGTGGAACATAGGCTTTTTCCATTGCTTGTTTTGCTATTTCAACTAAGTTTTTGTACTCCATTATTATTCCCCCTCTATTTTTACTGTAGGAATTATTATTATATATAATTTTATGAAAAATTCAATAGTTTTATCAAAAAAAAAATATAATTTACATTAATCTTAAATAAAAGGGGCATTACCCTTATGATAACAATTTAAAAATAAATATTGTTATCAATATTCCAAGTAATGCCCCAACAATAGTTTCATAAAGCGAATGTATTTTTCCTTCCACTCTACTTTGAGCAACAAGAAATGCTAAAAAGTATACTAAAGTGATTATTAGGAGATCCTGAATAAATAACGATATTGCTGTTGCTGCCGCAAAGGCAAGTGCACTATGTCCACTTGGCATACCACCCTTTAAGGGAGTACCTTCTCCATATATTGCCTTTATAATAACAGTTGCTATTATAACTAATATTAGGCAAATAAATACTACAGTTATATCTGATTGCTTTATCTTAAAAAGAACTGTATTAGATATAGGTTTTAATCTGTCAAAGAATAATAAATAACCAACAATAACAGCATTTATTGCAGATACCAAAACTGCTCCAGCTGCAACGTTCTTTGCTATTTTTGCTAAAGGATGATAATAATTAGCAGTTACATCTATTGTAGCTTCAATAGCTGTATTAATCATCTCTAACACAATAACTAAAGTTATAGTAAAAAACAAAATTAATATTTCAAGTTTAGAAAAGTCAAAAAATAAACTTAAAAATAGTACAAGTATTGCTGCTATAAGGTGTATTTTCATATTTCTTTGAGTTTTTATTGCATATATAATTCCTTCAATAGCATAGTTAAAACTGTCAGATATTTTTTTTAATTTCATATTTTCACCTTACCTTGATAGACCTATATTATTTAATATATCCTCTTCTTTTTGTCTCATTATTATTCTATCCTTTTCTTCTTCGTGATCATATCCCAATAAATGCAGCATACTATGTACAACTAAAAAGGCCAATTCACGTTCAAAGGAATGACCATATTCGACTGATTGTTCCTTTGCTTTTTCCAATGATATAATCATATCTCCTAATACAACAGCTCCACTTTCAGGATTTATATCCTCTATGTCCACCTCAATTTCACCGTCTTCATAATATCCATCATCAAAATCTAACATTGGAAAAGATAAAACGTCCGTTTCTTTATCTATTCCTCTAAATTGTTTATTAATTTCTTTTATTTCATTATTATCAGTTATTATTATGCTTAATTCATAGGGTTTATTAAAATTTTCGTATTTAATAGTGCCTTCTACAGCTTTACTAATCAATTTTTTCATTTCCTCTGTAAAATCAATTTTATTTTGTCTATTATCAATTTCAATCATTTTTATCCTCCTTTGTTGTATCTGGATATTCTATTCTTGTATGAAATATTCCTAATAAAACCTTTATAAACACTTCTTTTATTTTTTCTATATCTTTGAAGGTTAATGGGCATTCACTTAATTGATTATCAGATATTTTTTCATAAATTATTTTTTCCACCATATTTTTTATATCATCAACTGTAGGACTATTTAATGATCTTACTGCTGCTTCAACACTATCTGCAAGCATTATTATTGCTGATTCCTTTGAATTGGGTTTAGGCCCTTCATATCTAAAATTATCCTCTATAATATTTTCTCCTTCATTCAATGCCTGTACATAAAAATATTTTACAAGAGTCGTTCCATGATGTTGCATTATTATATCCTGAATAATATTTGGTAATTTGTATTTTTGAGCAAGCTCTAAACCATCACGAATATGTGAAGTTATAATTGATACACTTAATTTTGGTGTAACTTTGTCATGGGGATTATCATTAGTTATTTGATTTTCTTTGAAGAAATATGGTCTTTTAATTTTACCAATATCATGATAATATGCACCTACTCTTGCAAGTAATGAATTTGCTCCAATTTCATTTGCAGCTGCTTCTGCCAGATTACCAACTAATATACTATGGTGATAGGTACCCGGTGCTTCAAATAATAATTTTTTTAAAAGTATTTGATTTGGATTTGAAAGTTCTAATAATTTTATTGGTGTTAAAATGTTAAATACTTGTTCAAAGATTGGTAAAACACCTATTGCAAAAATTGATGAAACAATTGAATTTAAAAAAACAAAAATACTGCTGTATACAGCCTGTGTATATATTGTATTGTTTAATATATTTATAGCATATAATATTAAAAAATTTAGTATTCCTACATATAGTCCACTTAATAAAATATTGTTTCTTTCATGAACTTTTGATGTAAAAAAAGTACCTAAGATACAACTCATAACATACATAATACAAACATTAATATTAAAGTTTGTAAGTATTATAACTATTAGTGTATTAATAAGTGATATAATCAAACCTGTTTTCGAACCAAATATCAAAGTAGACAATATTGGTAAAAAGCTTGCAGGAATAAAGTAAACTGAAATAATTTTAAAAGCAAATGTTAAAATTGCTGTAATTATAAGTAATATACAAGTAATAACATAAAAACTTAAATTTGAATAAACATTACTTTCATTTTTAACTAAAAATACTAATAAAATAAGAGTTGATAAAATTAATATAGTTACACCTAAAATTAAAATAAAGTCATTTTTTCTATTTTGAGATAATATACCTGCTTTGGACATCAAATTTAAGTGATGTTGATTAATAACTTCTCCTTTTAGAACTATATTTTGATTTTTCTTTATAACTACTGGTTCTATTTGTCTTCTTATTTGCTGTTTCAATTCTTCAGTTTTCTCATAGTCATAGAACATATTAGGCTTTATCGATGCTACCCCTATTGAATTTGCTAAGTCCTTTAAATTTTTATTTAATGTTGAAGACTTTATATAAAAATCAAGGTCTTGTTGTGCTTTTTTAATGTCGTCTAAATTGTTTTCCCTAATATCTAAAGATAGGACTTTAATCAAAACATCATTTAGAAATTTATCTAAAGCGTCTAATTCTTGTTCATTTAATTTCAATAATGATTTAATATCTTCATCACTTAAACTTATCATAACTAAATTCTTTATATTTTCAATTTTAGTAGTCTCATTAGCATTTTGTTCTTTTTGATATTTAACATTCTCAATTAGCTTATTTATATCTTCAATTGACTTTTTTGCAATATTTAAATCTTTATTGTATTTAGGCAAAACTTCACTTAATGCTTTATCTATCTTTTCTTGCGTTGCCTCTTCGTCTTCAAAATCCCTTGGAGCTTTTATATCAATTGGTGCAATATCTCCAATTTGTAATGAATATTTTTTAGGAATAACAGTAAAAAAGCTAATTATAAATAATACTATAAAAGTAATTAAAAAAACTATTATTTTCTTTAATTTTTCACTTATTAAATCTTCAATTATTTTACTTTTGTAATTCATATAATCACCTATTTTCATTTTCTTCTTCATATTTGTTGTATGCTTTTATTATTTCTGAAACCAACTTATGTCTTACTACATCTTTATCACTGAAATAGATAAAATCAATACCTGGAATATTTTTTAATATTTTTGTTACCTGTTTTAAACCTGATACTTTACCTTGTCCTAAATCTATTTGTGTTAAATCACCTGTTACAACTATTCTTGAGCCATATCCAAAACGAGTTAAAAACATTTTCATTTGCTCTGGTGTAGTATTTTGTGCTTCATCCAGTATTATAAAACAATCATCAAGTGTTCTTCCTCTCATATAAGCAAGAGGTGCAACTTCTATAATGCCCGATTCCATATATTTGTTAAAGTTTTCTACTCCTAAAATATCAAACAATGCATCATATAGTGGTCTTAAATATGGATTAATTTTTTCTTGTAAATCACCTGGTAAAAAACCTAATCTTTCACCAGCCTCTACAGCCGGTCTTGTAAGAACTATTCTATTTACTTTCTTATCTCTTAAAAATTTTACTGCCATAGCAATTGCAAGATATGTTTTACCAGTACCCGCAGGACCTATTCCAAAAACTATCTCATTTTTACGTATTGAATCAATATAGGTCTTTTGTCCTAAAGTTTTACATTTTACAGGCTTACCCTTTGCTGTTGTTATTATTACATCATCTAAAATATTTTCAATTTTCTCTTCACTATCTTCTAAAACAAGACTTATTATATAGTTAACTGTTTGCTTATTTATTATTTCATTTCTTTTTGCTATTTCAAGCAACTTTAAAATTGTTTTTGTAGCTAAATCTACTTGTCCTACACCCGTTATTTTAATTTCATTATCTCTATTAATAATAAAAACATTAAAGCATTGCTCAATTATTTTAATATTTTCATCAAACTTACCAAATAGATTAACTAATTGTTCCAAATTATCAATTACTATTTTTGATTCTTTTTGCATTATTAACCTCCTAACTATCTATGCTGTTCATAAGATATATTTTCTTCAGTTATAATAAGTAATCTAACTTTTACTTTATTTTTTTCTATTATTTTATCATATTTTTTATCTAAAATAGTAGCATCTTTTGGAATCTGTTTTTTTATTTCTTGTTCTGCTTTATTTTTAGCTATCTCAATCGCTTCATCTATAGAATAATTAACCTTAGTAACTTTTAATTCATATATTTTTTCTTCAACTTTTTCTATTGGTATATTATATCCTAATAAATTAATCTTAGTTCTATTTTCTATTTTATCATAATTTTCAAATTTAGCATCATTTTTATTTATGTATATCTTTTTTCCATTTATAATCATATATTCATTTTTTATATAATTACCTGTACGTTCTGAATTGTTGTATATTAACTCCTGTTCTTCAAATATTTCATACCAAACTTTAGCATAGACACTTCCTATTGAATGTATAGTTTTTACATATTCCTTTGAGTTATCATTTCTATTAGTTCTAAAAATATCACCAGTAATTAAAATCTGACCTTTTTTAACATATTCACCAGGTTTTATTAGTGGAGTACCTCTGTAGCAAAATATCTTTGTAACAATCCCATCTTTCTTAGCAATAATATCAACAGGACTTTCAATATCTACAATTTCTGGCGGCAAAGTTCTTTCTACTACTTCAACATTTAATTTTACACCATCAATAGAAAGACTAATTAATGATATTTGTTTTATTTCATTTACAATATTATTTTCAATATGTTTTAAATCTAATTTATTTTTCATTACACCAATTTTTATGCCATTTTTATATAGAGCTTTTACAATTTCATCATTAGATATATTCTTATTTCCCCTAATATCAATAATCCAAATTAAATTTGATAAATAATACAAAATAAATATAAAAACTATAATTCCTAAAATAAAAAGTTTTCTTTTTAATACTTTATATACATAAAATCCTAATCCTTTTTTTGTACAATCTTTATTTTTGAGTTGGTAATTTTAGCTACCTTTTTTATTTTTTTAAAGTCATCTGAAGAAATTTTAAACTGTACAGTTATTAAATCTTTTCTATTTATATCCCATAACTTTATCCCGTTATTGTATGCTAAATTTATAAACTTTTCAATACAAAAGGAATTCAATTCAACAATTAAATATCCATCTAAAAACTCTTTATCCCTTCCCATATACCCCTCCAGCTAAATCTTGATAAATTCAAGATTTTTAATCTTGCCTGTAAATACTACTATTTCAGGATTAATTTCTTTAATTAAGAAATCCTTTCCTTCTATTTTTATAATACCAATACTGCTTTTTAAACGTACAATATCTGAACTATATTCAACTATACCTTTGTGATTTTCTATCTGCAATTCATCATTTCCCAATATTCTGATGTATGGCACATTCATAATTACTTCCTTAGGCAAGTCAAGAGATTCGCTAATTTTTCTTTTCATCTTGTTTTTCATAATCCACCTGAAATATAATTGCTTAATTTAATAATATGCTAAAAAGTTTCATATTATTAAGATTAATATATAAAATTTAAGGGGTTAACCTAAGTTAACCCCTTTATATTATTGCAGATACTGCTTTACTATTTGATTTACTAACTTTCCATCTGCTCTTCCTTTTACTTTTGGCATTACAATTGCCATTACTTTTCCCATATCCTTGATTGAATTAGCTTGCACTTCATTCACGGCTTCTTTAACTATTTCAGATATTTCTTCTTCTGTTAATTGCTGAGGAAGGTACTCAAGCAAAATCTCTATTTCTTTACTAGTTTGTTCTACAAGATCCTGCCTGTTCCCTTTTTCAAACTCCTCAATGGAGTCTCTTCTCTGTTTAACCTCTTTATTTAAAACTTCAATTACTTGTTCATCTTCAAGTTTTGTTCCATCAACTTTTTCAGCTTGTAGTATAGCTGCTTTAGCCATATTTAGAACATTCGCTCTAAATCTGTCTTTATTTTTCATTGCAGCTTTCCAATCTTCTTGAATTCTTTCTTTGAGTGACATATTCACCCTTCTTTCATTACTTAAACTTTCTCTTTCTTGCAGCTTGAGACTTTTTCTTACGCTTTACGCTTGGCTTTTCATAATGTTCTCTCTTTCTTATTTCAGAAAGAACACCTGCCATCGCACACTTCTTTTTAAATCTTCTTAGTGCGCTATCTAATGATTCGTTTTCGCCAACTCTGATTTCTGACACCTTTATCCCTCCCTCCGCTTAACATATTGCATACATTATTTTGTTGTACCGTGAATTAAGCACACAATCAAGGACACATTATATTATATATTATGAGTGTAAATATTGTCAATAAAATATAATAAATTTGTTAATTTTTGATTTATTATCATCAACCAGGTGGCCATTGAAAATCTCTTCCACCTATAAGATGAAAATGTATGTGTTTTACAGTCTGTCCTGCCTGCTCACCAGTATTAGTAACAAGTCTAAATCCTTCATTAGTTAAGTTCATTTGCTGTGCGATAATTTTGACTGCATTAAATATTTTGTTTAATATACTTCCATTTGTGTCAATTTCCAAGACTGATTCATAATGTTTTTTTGGTATAATTAATATATGTACAGGTGCAACTGGGTTTATGTCTTTAAATGCAATTACATTTTCATCTTCATATACCTTAGAAGCTTGTATTTCACCATTCGCTATCTTACAAAATATACAATCCACCATCTCACCTCCCATAGACATATTATACCATTTCACCTACTAAAATGTCATTATTCATATCATTAATTTTTGTATTAATAATTTCTCCTTCGATATTATTTTTACTTTTTATTTCAACTTTTACATAGTTTCTTGTATAACCATAATATAAATCTTCTTTTTTCTCCTCTACTAAAACATCCACTATTTTCCCAATAAGTTTTTTATTAAATTCCTTTTCATATTTATCACTAAGTTCTATTAATAATTTACTTCTTCTATCCTTTTCTTCATTATCAACTGTTTCCTTAAACTCTGCTGCCTTTGTTCCTTTTCTTGGACTATATTTAAAAACATGAAGTTTATTCAACTTAATTTCTTCTAAAAAATTATACGTCTTATTAAATTCCTCAATAGTTTCACCTGGAAATCCTACAATAACGTCAGTTGTTATTGAAACATAATTAAAATGCCTTCTTAAATTTAAAACTGCCTCTTTGTACTCGTCAGTAGTATAGCGTCTATTCATTCTTTTTAATGTTTCATTACATCCGCTTTGAAGAGAAAGATGAAAATGTTCACACAATTTATTACAATTAGCAAGTCTTTTAATATTGTCTATGTTAAAAAATGATGGTTCCACAGAACCTATTCTTATTCTTTCTAACCCATTTACTTCATTTAATTTTTCTATTACATCAACTAAAGTTATATTACCAATGTCTTTTCCATAAGAAGCAACATGTATACCCGATAATATCACTTCTTTATATCCATTATCAACAAGTTTATTTACTTCTTCTATTATTGTTTCAAACTTTTTACTTCTTACAGGTCCTCTTGCATATGGAATTAAACAGTAAGAACAAAATCTGTCACAGCCATCTTGTATTTTTAGAAATGCTCTTGTTTTATCTTGATAATGGTCAATTTCCATTTCTTCAAATTGTCTTACTGTCATTATATTTTTCACTTTATTTAATTTTTTCTTAGATTGATTAAATTCATTGATATAATCTAATATTTTGCTTTTATTGTCAGTTCCAATTATTATATCAACATCATCTATTTTTGATACCTCATCTGGTGCAACTTGAGCATAACACCCAACTGCTATCACAATTGCATCTTTATTATTCTTTTTTGCTCTTCTAATCATCTGCCTTGATTTTTTATCACCAATACTTGTCACAGTACACGTATTTATTACATAGACATCAGAATAATCTTCAAAATTTACAACCTCATATCCGTTTTTTTCAAATATTTCTGCCATAGCTTCTGTTTCATATTGATTAACCCTACATCCTAATGTATAGAATGCTACCCTTTTCATTTCATTCCTCCTATATCAGACAACTCGTATAATAAAATAGTACTTGCTACTAATCCTGCTGTTTCCGTCCTAAGTATTCTTGGCCCTAACGTAATTGGCTTAAAACCATTTTTTATGAATATATTTATTTCTTCCTCACTAAATCCACCTTCAGGCCCAATTATTACTGCAATATTTTTATAATCTCTACTCTCATTAAATAACTCCTTAAAACTTGTAGACTTTTCCTTTTCATATGGAACAACAACCAAATCAAACCTTTTTAATATATCTAATGCTTCTTCAAAACTTATTAAATTATTTACTGTTGGTATTATACCTCTATTTGATTGTTTAGCAGCTTCATACGATATTCTATTCCATCTTTCTAACTTATTACAAATATCTTTTCCATCAGTTTTTACAACTACACGTTCTGTTATAATAGGATAAAATTCCTTAACTCCAATTTCAACACCCTTTTGTATAATAAGTTCCATTTTTTGAGCTTTAGGCAATCCTTGAAACAGTACTATATTTATATTAGATTCATTTCTATTTTTAAATTTCTCTTTAATTTGGCATATAACATTTTTTTTGTTTATTTCTACAATATCACAAATATATTCATTTTCATTTCCATCACATATTTGAATAGTATCGCCGATTTTTAGTCTTAGAACTTTTGTAATGTGTTGTATATCGTCATTAGTTATGTTTATTTTATCATTTATGATATTATCTGTTTTGACAAAAAACTTGTGCATAATAACCTCCTTATTTTTTTGCTACAATTGCCACCCATTCTCCTTTATTGTTTTTATCTATTATTTCGAAACCATTTTGAATTAAAACTTTTTCAACTTCATCTTGTTTATCTTTTATTATTCCTGATGATATAAAAAGTCCATTATCCTTTATATAATTTCCTACAAATGATGATAAATATATTACTACATCAGCTATTATATTTGCTATAACAATATCTGCTTTTCCATCTACAACATCGACTAAGTTCCCGTGAAGAATCTTTACATTATTAACTTTATTGTATTCAACATTAATCTTGGCAGCATCTACTGCTACCTCATCTAAGTCAACACCTATTACTTCATCGGCACCTAATTTTGAAGCAACAATGGATAATATTCCTGACCCAGTTCCTATGTCAAATACTCTGTCTCCCTTTTTACAATACTTTTCTAAAAATTCAATGCACATCATTGTTGTTTCATGAGTTCCTGTTCCAAAGGCCATTCCAGGATCTAATTCTACAATTATTTCGCCTTCTTTTGGATTATAATCCTCCCATTTAGGTTTTATAATAATTGAAGTTCCTATTTTTGTTGTTTTATAATACTTTTTCCACTCGTTTGCCCAATCCTCTTCTTGCACCTTATTTCTTATAACTTTACCACTTCCTATATCAATTCCTAAATCTCTTAACTCTTTTAATTTCTCCTCTATAAAATTCAATATTTCTTCTATTTGTTCTTCTTTGCTAAAATAAGCTTTAACAATAGCAGCATCCTTTCCATATTCAAATATATTATAATCAGCATAATCCCAAGTGAATGGTCCTGAAGGGCGTTCAGTTATATCATTAGGGTCTTCAATTGCAACCCCCTTAACATCAAGTCCATAAAAAATACCTGATACAGGTTCTACTGCTTCACTTTTAGTAACAACTTTAATTTCTATCCATTCTCCGTTCATTATCCTTCCTCCTTAGTTGATTTTACCGTTTTATTATATCATAATAATGTTTTATAACAATTGTATTTTATTAATTTTTATTATATGTAAAAAGGCATGTATTAAACATGCCTAACTAAACATATCCTTAACTTTATCAGCGAAAGTCTTCTTTTTATCTATATCCTCACCAAATTCTTCAGCTAATTTTTTTAACATTTCTCTCTGTTTTGAATTAATATTCTTTGGTATTTCTACCTTTATTTTAGCATACAAATCTCCTCTACCTGCACCACGTAACTTAGGTACACCTTTTCCCTTTAATTTGATAATTTCACCTGGTTGTGTACCTTCTGATAAAATGTGTTGAACATCTCCATCAAGTGTAGGGATTTTGATTTCTCCTCCTAATATAGCCTTTATAAAGGATACAGGAACTTCACAGAATATATCTGTTCCTCTTCTCTCAAATTTTGGATGTGGTTTAACTCTAATATTTATATATAAATCCCCTGGCATTCCACCTCTTATTCCAGGCTCACCTTGACCTCTTAATGGAATAGTATTACCATTATCAACACCAGCTGGTATATTTATACTTATAATTTTTTTCTTCCTTACTCTACCTTTTCCTCCACAATTTGTACACGGCGTATCAATCACCTTACCTTCACCATGGCATTTATCACAAGTTGTAACACTTACAAAGCTTCCAAATGGAGTATTTTTTTGAACCTTTACTTGTCCTGTACCATGACACTTATCACAAGTTTTTGGTGATGTACCAGGTTTAGCACCTGTACCATGGCAAACATCACAATCTTCATTTCTATATATCTCTATATCTTTTTTAACACCAAATACTGCCTCTTCAAATGTAAGTTCTAAATTATATTCTAAATCAGCTCCTCTTTTTGGACCAGTCCTTTCTCTTCTTTGTCCAAACATACCACCGAATATATCTCCTAAATCATCAAATATATCAGAGAAGCCTCCAAATCCTCCAAAATTTGAAAAATCAAATCCTCCAAAACCACCTTGACCATTAAAATCAGTTGTACCGAATTGATCATATTGTGCCTTCTTTTGAGGATCTGATAATACTTGATATGCCTCATTTATTTCTTTAAATTTTTCTTCTGCCTCTTTGTTTCCAGGATTTCTATCTGGGTGATATTTTAAGGCTAATTTTCTAAAAGCACTTTTTATCTCTTCATCAGTTGCATTTCTATCTAAACCTAATATTTTATAATAGTCCTTTGCCAAATAATTCACCACCCTTCATTATATAAGGAGGGAATACTCCCTCCTTGTTGAAAATTACTTCTCGTCTTTTACATCATAATCTGCATGAACTTCATTTTCATTTTGTGTTCCTGCTGTCTCATTTTGTTGTGCATATTGTTGATATATTCTTGAAGATATTTGATAGAACTTTTGAGTTAATTCATCAGTAGCTGATTTAATTGCATTTATATCAGTACCATTTAATGCATCCTTAACCTTCTTAATATGTTCTTCTATTGTATTTTTCTCTTCTTGAGTAAGCTTACCTTCTAATTCCTTTAATGTCTTTTCTGTTTGATATACAACAGAGTCTGCATTATTTCTTATCTCTATCTCTTCTTTTCTCTTTCTATCCTCTTCAGCATATTTCTCTGCTTCTTTCACAGCCTTTTGAATTTCTTCTTCTGTTAAATTTGTTGATGCAGTAATAGTAATGTTTGCTTCTTTACCTGTTCCTAAGTCCTTTGCAGATACATGTACAATACCATTTGCATCAATATCAAATGTTACTTCAATTTGAGGAATTCCTCTTGGTGCAGGTGGTATACCAGATAGTGTAAATCTTCCAAGTGTCTTATTATCCTTTGCCATTGGTCTTTCGCCTTGAAGAACATGAATTTCAACTGAAGTTTGACCATCTGCAGCTGTTGAGAATATTTGGCTCTTTCTTGTTGGTATTGTTGTATTTCTTGGTATTAATGTTGTAAATACGCCTCCTAATGTCTCTATACCTAATGAAAGTGGTGTAACATCAAGAAGTAGAACGTCCTTTACTTCACCTGTTAAAACACCAGCTTGAATTGCAGCACCAACTGCAACACATTCATCTGGATTTATTCCCTTAGTTGGTTCTTTTCCAGTAAACTTTCTAACAGCTTCTTGAACAGCTGGAATTCTTGTTGAACCTCCTACTAAAACTACTTTATCAATTTGATCTATTGAAAGTCCAGCATCTCTTAATGCATTTTTCATAGGTTCTATTGTAGCTTCTACTAAATCGTGAGTTAATTCTTCAAATTTAGCCCTTGTTAAAGTAACATTTAAATGCTTTGGACCAGTTGCATCAGCTGTAATAAATGGTAGATTTATTTCAGTTGATAATAATGTTGAAAGCTCAATTTTTGCTTTTTCTGCTGCTTCTTTTAATCTTTGCATTGCCATCTTGTCACTTCTTAAATCTATACCATTTTCAGCTCTAAATGTTTCAACAAGATAATCTATAATTCTTTGGTCAAAGTCATCTCCACCAAGATGTGTATTACCATTTGTAGCTTTAACTTCAAATACTCCATCTCCTATTTCAAGTATTGAAACATCAAATGTACCTCCACCTAAATCATATACAAGTATCTTTTGGTTTTTATCCATCTTATCTAATCCATAAGCCAAAGATGCTGCTGTTGGTTCATTTATTATTCTTAATACTTCAAGCCCTGCTATTCTTCCAGCATCCTTTGTTGCTTGTCTTTGACTATCATTAAAATATGCTGGAACAGTAATAACTGCTTGTGTAACTGGTTCTCCAAGATAAGCCTCAGCATCTGCCTTTAGCTTCATCAAAATCATTGCTGAAATTTCTTGTGGAGTATATTCCTTATCATCTATTTTTACCTTGTGATCTGTTCCCATATGTCTTTTAATTGATATAATTGTTCTATCTGGGTTTGTTATTGCTTGTCTTTTTGCAACTTGACCTACAATTCTTTCTCCATTTGGTTTAAATGCAACTACTGATGGTGTAGTTCTTGAACCTTCTGAATTTGGAATTACAACTGGTTCTCCACCTTCCATTACGGCAACACAAGAGTTTGTAGTACCAAGGTCAATTCCTATTACCTTTCCCATTTTATCTCCTCCTCTTTATTAATTTGCGACCTTAACCATACTGTATCTTAATATTTTTTCTTTATATTTATACCCTTTTTGGAAAACCTCAACTATTACATTTTCCTCAAGGTTTTCATCTTCTATATGCATTACTGCATTATGAAAGTTAGGATCGAATTTTTCATTAAGAGCAGGTATTTCTTCAATACCTAACTTTGTTAAAGTATCTTTAAACAATTTCAATGTCATTTCTACACCTTCATAAAGTGGTGTTCTTTCTTCCGTTGAAATAACAGCTCTCTCTAAATTATCAAGAATTGGTAATATGTTTTTAATAGCATCAGCAAATCCATCATCATATATTGTCTCTTTTTCTTTTTGTGTTCTTCTTCTGTAATTATCAAATTCAGCCTTTGTCCTTCTTAAAAGTTCTAAATACTCATTACACTCCTTAGTCTTTTCATCAAGCTGATTTTTTATATCAATTAGCTCGTCTTTGTTTTCATCATTTATATCATTATTTACTTCCTTTTCAGATTCTAAGTCTTCTATTTTTTCAATTATTTCTTCCTTCTCTTCCTTTTCAAGTTCATTTTCATTCACTTTTATTTCCTCTGTCACACTATCACCTCTACTATAGAGTTTTTTCAAAAACTTCACTTAAAACATTAGAAATTGATTTTAATATGCCAATAACTCTTGCATAATCCATTCTTTTAGGACCAATTATTCCAATTGTACCTGCAGTTTTATCTGCAATATTATATGTTGCCTTTACAATACTACAATCTTTTATTTTATCATTTTCATTTTCACAACCTATATAAACACAAAAATTATTAGTATCTTCAGCAAAAACATTTGTAAGTAATTTTTTGTCCTCTATAAAGGATAAAAATGTTTTTGCTTTATCTTTATCATCATATTCAGGGTATTCAAATATGTTAGTTGTTCCCTCAAGATATACTTCTGCATCATCTTCCTTTAAACTTTCATATACAACAGATATGATAGCAGAAAATATCTCACTATATTCCCTCATATGACTTTGTATATCAGAAATTACTGTAAGTCCAATATCATTAATAGTTAATCCTGATAATTTTTCATTTAATAGATTATTCAATTTTAAAATTTTAGAATCATCGACTGCATTAGGTGATTTTATCACTACATTTTTTATAATACCTGTATCTGTAACAACAACAGCAACAATATCGTAGTCACTTACACGTATTAACTGGAGTGACCTTATTGAACTCTTTCTAACAGAAGGAGTCAGTACAGCAGATGTATATTTTGTGATATCAGATATTAATTTAGTTGTCCTTTTAATAATTTTATCTAATTCATTTATAGTTTGAATTTGAAGCATATATTTAATTTTTTCTATTTCCTGTGGGGATGGATATTTAATTTCCATTATTTGATCTACATAGTACCTATATCCTCTGTCAGAGGGAATTCTTCCAGCCGATGTATGGGGTTGTTCTAATAGTCCTAGATCTTCTAAGTCCGCCATTTCATTTCTAATGGTTGCTGGACTTATATCAGTCAAATATTTTTTAGCTATAGTTCTTGATCCAACTGGTTCAGCAGTTTCTATATAATCTGTCACAATAGCCTCTAATATTTTTCTTTTTCTCTCTCCTAGTTCCATTATTCCACCCCCTTTTCTTGTTAGCACTCATTAATCACGAGTGCTAATCACTACGATTTTAAAATATCACTATTAAAATATTTTGTCAATATATGCATTATTATAATAAAATTTCATTTTAAAAAGGAAACAAAGACTAAATTGGATAAATCTCGTCCTTTCTCTGTTAATCTTATATTTTCTCCATATTTCTCAATTAATCCCTTATCAATCAGGTCTAATATCTCATTACCATAGACCTGCATAACATCCTCATTAAATTTACTTTTAAACTTATTAATATTTATTCCACAATTCATTCTTAAACCTAAAAACATAAATTCAGCCATATGTTCTTCCTTAGTCAAAATATTTTTTTCTTCTATTGCATTACCATAGTTTTTTATATTATAAATATATTTTTTTATATCTTTAACATTACTATACCTAATACCATTTATATATGAATGTGCACCTGCACCCACCCCAATATACTCATCGTCGCTCCAATAAATAATATTATGTCTACATTCATAGCCTATTTTTGCAAAATTTGATATTTCATATTGGTTATAGCCATTCTCTTTGAGCAGACTTGTCATTTTATGATAAAGCAATCTTTCCTCTTCTTCATCAAGCAAATTTAATTCATCATTTTGATATAAATTATAAAATTTGGTATTCTCTTCTATTATTAAGCTATAACAGGAAATATGCTGCGGCTCTAACTTTATTACATTTAACAATGTCTCTATGAATTCCTTTACATTTTGATCCGGCAAGTTAAACATCAAGTCCACATTTATATTTTTAAAACCCAAACTTTTTGCATCTTTAAAATTAATTAAAAACTGTTCATAGGTATGAATTCTTCCTAATTTTTTCAATACTTTATTATCTGTACTTTGTAAACCTATTGATAATCTATTTACACCATATTTTTTTAACATATTAAGCTTCTCTAAATTTAAAGTACCAGGATTGGCTTCTATTGTAAATTCCTTTGGTGTAAACTTTTCAAGCGAACTTAATAATTTTTCTAAATTTTTGATAGATAAAATGGTGGGAGTACCCCCACCAATAAAAATTGTATCAAAATTTTTTTCTTCTAATAAATTTATTTCCCTAATCAAAGCCTCAATATACTCATCCTGATATTCTGTATTCACAATTGAATTAAAATCACAATAATAACATTTGCTTTTGCAAAATGGTATATGAATATACAATCCCTTCATTATTCCACCTTCAATACAGCCATAAATGCTTCTTGTGGAACTTCAACAGTTCCTATTTGTTTCATTCTCTTCTTACCTTCTTTTTGTTTTTCAAGGAGTTTCTTTTTACGTGAAATATCTCCACCATAACACTTTGCTAAAACATCTTTCCTTAACGCTTTTACGGTTTCTCTTGCAATTACTTTTGAACCAATAGCTGCTTGAATTGGTATTTCAAACAGTTGTCTTGGTATAATCTCCTTTAACTTTTCAGCAATAGCTCTTCCCTTTTGATATGCCTTCTCCTTTGGAACAATTTGTGACAAGGCATCTACAGGATCTCCATTTAATAAAATATCAAGTTTAACAAGTTCAGACCTTTTATATCCTGCAAGTTCATAATCAAGTGATGCATATCCCTTTGTTCTTGACTTTAATGCGTCAAAGAAATCATAAATTATTTCATTTAAAGGAATTTCATAATGAAGCATAACTCTTGTTGTTTCTAAATATTCCATATTTTTGAATATTCCTCTTTTTTCTTGGCATAATTCCATTACAGCCCCTACATAATCTGAAGGACATATTATACTTGCATTAACAATTGGCTCTTCCATATAACTAATCTCAGTTGTAGGAGGCATATTTGTTGGATTAGTAAGTTCTATAATTTCTCCATTAGTCTTTATAATCTTATAAATAACACTTGGGGCTGTAGTTACTAAATTCAAGTTATATTCTCTCTCTAATCTTTCTTGTATTATTTCCATATGAAGTAAACCTAAAAAGCCACATCTAAAACCAAAACCTAATGCAACAGAAGTTTCAGGTTCAAAAGTTAATGCCGCATCATTTAACTGTAGTTTTTCTAAGGCATCCTTTAAATCATTGTAATCTGAACTATCGGCTGGATAAATACCACTATAAACCATAGGAATCGCTGGTCTATAACCAGGCAATGGTTCAGTTGCTGGTCTTTCTGCCTCTGTTATAGTATCTCCAACTCTTGCATCTCTTACATTTTTAATACTTGCAGTTACGTAACCAACATCACCAGCTTGTAGCTTATCAACCTCCATAAAACTTGGTCTAAATATACCTAATTCTGTAACTTCATATTCCTTTCCTGACATCATAAGTTTTATTTTTGTGCCTTTTTTTATAGTTCCTTCCTTTACCCTTACATAACATACAACGCCTTTATATGGGTCATAATAACTGTCAAATATAAGAGCCCTTAAAGGTGCATCTTCATCACCATTTGGACAAGGAATTTTTTCAACTATTGCTTTTAATACATCCTCTATTCCAAGCCCAACCTTTGCTGATATAAGAGGTGCATCACTACAATCAAGTCCAATCACATCTTCTATTTCCTTTTTTATTTCTTCAGGTCTTGCACTTGGTAAATCTATCTTATTTATTACAGGAACGATCTCTAAGTCATGTTCTAAGGCCAAATAACAATTAGCAAGTGTTTGTGCTTGAATTCCTTGTGTTGCATCCACAACTAATATTGCACCTTCACAAGCAGCTAAACTTCTTGATACTTCATAGTTGAAATCTACGTGACCTGGTGTATCTATCAAATTTAGGATATACTCATTATTGCCATCATTATGAATTAATCTAACTGCCTGAGCTTTAATTGTTATTCCTCTTTCTTTTTCAAGCTCCATTGTATCTAATACCTGTTCTTCCATTTCTCTTTGAGTTAATGTACCTGTTTTTTCTATTAATCTATCTGCCAAAGTTGATTTACCATGATCTATATGAGCTATTATACAGAAATTACGTATTTTCTTTTGTCTATCACTTGGCATAGCCTAACCTCCTTAAAATTATACAAAAATAGTCATAATTGATTATAACACAATATTTTATAAATATGTCAACATTGAATTTATTTAAAATAGGAATGTCCAAAGACATTCCTATTTTAAATAGATCGCAATTGATTTTGCAATAATTTTACTTGTTCTTATAGCTTCATCTAATGAATTAAGGTTAGAACCTACTTCAAGTAAAATCATTTTATCAGATAAATCTTGATTATATTTCGCATTTTGCTTAACAATTCCCCTACTAAGATTTGGATACATATTGTTTATTATTGTATTTAATTTTTCCGCTTTTTCATAATTAGCTTTATAATTTTTATTTTTAGCACCAACTACAAACATCAATCTTGCGTGTCTTTCATCATTAATAATAACAGTTGTTTTGCTTGATGAAGTAGTAGCATCTCTATGTAAATCAATTATTATTTTTAAACTTGGATATTTTTTTAAATAAGAAGAAACAGTAGGCCTGGATTTTTCATAACCCTTTTCTCTTGTTGGTAAATCGTGTATTGTTATATCGTGCACTACTGCAATACCATACTTTTCTTCTAACTCCCTTTTAAGCTCTTCACCAACCTTAACAATATTTAAATTATAATCAGTTGTAAAATTTCTATCTTTTAAATTGTTAGGATTAAAACTTTCTGTAGTATGAGTATGAAAAATTAGAACTAAAGGCTTCTCCCTATCAATTTTTTTCTTTTCAACATCATTTTTATCATTTGGCTTAACTACTGGTATAGAATCATCATCTTTTTTGTAGGTTCTTTTGGTTCATCAATTTCAACATCATTTTCATCCTCATTTTTTATGTCATTATCAGCTACAATATTTATTGGGTTATCATTATTAGTTATTAAATTAGAAATGTCTATATATCCAATCAATGGTACTTGTGTTTCAAAGTAACTTGTAGGGTCCTCTATATCTACCCCAACTAAATGTTTTAATATTAATGGCAATATACTAACTTTATCTTCATCCTCTATATTTCTATATACAAAGTCCATAATGCCATTGGATTTACTAATAGTACTGATATAAAAACTACTGGAATATAAATTTTTAGCAACAATTATAGGTGAAACTATTGATAGTAAAATCCAAATAAGAACGAAAATATAAATAACATTCAAAACAATTTCTTCATATCTTTTTTTCATTCCCTCATCCCCTTTGTAAATAACCTCTTAAAAATATATTATTTTTAATTCAAAAATATTACTGAAGGTATTTATTTAAATCTTCTTTATCTAATGAAGGATGAAGAGCCAAATTTATAGAATTCGCAATTATTTTTGACATATCATCTATTAGTGCATCTATTTCCTTTGGTGTTACCATCAAATCACTAATATACGGGCTTAGAATTTCCCTAATTAAAATATATTTTTCATTTTTATCAACCTTTTTAACAATGTCATAGAAATCTTTATTATCCTTGCTTTGTCTTATCAATTCATCTATAATCATATCAATTGTATCATTGGCCATTGTTGCTGCATCAACAACAGTAGGTACACCAATTGCAATTACAGGTACTCCTAATGTATCCTTATTTAAAGCCATTCTCTTATTTCCAACTCCAGAACCAGGTCCTATTCCTGTATTTCCTATTTGAATAGTTGAAGCAACTCTTTCCATTTTTCTTGAAGCTAATGCGTCTATAGCAATAACATAATTAGGTTTTACCTTTGAAATAACTCCCTGTATTATCTCCGCAGTTTCTATACCTGTTAAACCTAAAACACCTGGTGCGATTGCACAAACTGGATTAATCCCCTCGTCTATATGCTCAGGCATTAATTGTTTTAAATGTCTTGTAATTAGAAGCTTAGAAACCACTTTAGGTCCTAATGCATCTGGAGTAACATTCCAATTACCTAAACCTGCAACTAAAATCGTATCCCCATCCTTAATTCCAATCATATCTTCTAATTCTTTAGCTAAAACCTTACTTATCTTATCATGTGCCTCTGCATCATAATGTTTTATTCCTGGCACCTCTATTGTCACGTACCTTCCAATTTCTTTACCCATTACTTTTGCACCACGTTCATCTTTAATTTCAACAACTGTTACAGATACATCCTCATATGGTTTTTTAACATCAACTTCAACACCAGGAACTTCTGTGTTATTATCCTTTTTATACATTTCCCTTGCTTCAACTGCTAAATCCGTTCTAATGTTTATCACAATAATCCCTCCCTTAGTATTTAGTATATACATCCAAATTTTTTTTATTTTTATTTTAAATTCACTTGCTAATTTTAGTTCATAATGATATAATACTATCGTTACGAACAAACTGTTCGCCGTGTCCCCAAACTGCTGTAATGTCCCACTTATTAAAATTTTTCAGGAGGGATATTAAAATGGCAAATATTAAATCAGCTATCAAAAGAATAAGAGTTACTGAAAGAAGAACTCTAAGAAACAAAATGGTAAAGTCAGCTGTTAAAACTGCTATAAAGAAATTTGAAATAGCTTTAAACAGCGGCAATATCGACGAAGCAAAGGTTTTATATGCACAAGCAGTTAAAGCACTTGATAAGGCTGCAGCAAAAGGTGTAATACATAAAAATGCTGCATCAAGAAAGAAATCAAGACTTACTGTTAAGCTAAACAAAGCCCTTGCATAATAAAAACACCCTAATGGGTGTTTTTATTATGCACACAATTCTATTATTAAATTTTCAACAGCAATAGAAGCATTTAGTTCTCCCTGTTTTATTTTTAAATCATATTCATAGCATCTCTTTATATTTTTTTTCAAATCACTTAATTCATATTTTTTAATCCATTTAATATAATTTTTAAGTGCAAAGTCTCTTATATTATATTTTTTTACTACATCATTATAATTCTCACCATAAATTTTTAACAGATACATTATTTTATAATTTCTAAATATCATACTTAAAATCATAAGTTCTTCTTCACCTTGAAGAATCATCTGATTATAAACCATTACAGCATCATCCAGTTCCTTTATTATAATATAATCTAAAAGTCTAAAAATATTATTTTCAATGCTTTTTGATAAAATTAAATCTATATCTATTTTGTCAACAGTTTTTTTATCTCCTAAATAATCTACTAATTTTTTTAATTCTAAATCAATATTCTCATTACAAAGTGCAAGTTCTGATGTCAAATATAATAAATTGGACTTTGTAATAATTTTATTTTTCTTATTTAAAAAGTTTTGAATGTATTCTTGAAGGTTTTCTCCCTTTAATTTTTTATACTCTATAACCATTCCATTTGTCCTAAATAACTTATATAAGTTTCCACTTTTATCAACATTTGAATAGCTTGATAAAAGCAAAATATTTGTATCAGGTATATTATTTAAGTATTTTGAAAGTTCATTAGAAAGTGCATTGTTTTCAAAGATATAATTAGCATTTTTTATATGTATAAGTCTTTTATCCGACATAAATGGTGTAGTTTCACAAGCATTAATTATAGATTCAATGCTTACCTTTTCACCATCCATAATCAATACATTAATTTCTTTAAATTGTGTAATTAAATCATAAACTAATTCTATTGTCTTGTTTATAATTGTTTTTTCCTGACCATAAACTAAAATTAATGATTTTATGTTTTTTATGTTATTTTTAAAATCAGAAAAATTATTTAACTCCATTATACATCATCCTTTATACTATTTATTTATACTGTATTTTTCACCATCTGTCCTTATTTGAATAGTTCCATCTCTATCCGTTCTGTAATATTTTATATCATTCTCTTCTAACAAATCAATAACTTCTTTAGCTGGATGATTAAAGTTATTCCTACCAACAGTAAATATTGAATTTTGAATTTTAATATTATTAAGTATTTCTTCATTAAAGGAGTATCTTGAGCCGTGATGTGGCATTTTTACAATCTCAAATTCTCCACTAATTTTCTTCATTAACGACAATTCTGCATCAGCTGTTAGAAGAAAATCAAATTCTTTATATTTACCTATTATAACCAAACAATTTTCATTAATATTTTCACTTGTTTCTGATTCATTAGTTAATATATTAAGTTCAACGCCATCAACTATTAATTTATCGCCATTTTTTAATTCTATAAATTCTTTATTATTCGGCTTAAATGCAAATTTTGATTGTACCTGCAGATTATTTATAACATATTGCAATCCACCAGCGTGATCATTGTGAAAATGTGTAATTATTAAAACATCAATCCTTCTATATCCTTTCTTTTTAATAAAGGGTACAACTCTATTTTGGGCCATATTATATCCATTTATGTTCCCACCAGTATCTATCAATATTGTCTTTTTATTAGGTGTTTCTATAAATATAGAATCACCTTGTCCTACATCTATAAAGCTTATTATTAGCTGATTTTTAGGGTAAAAATTAAATAGAAATACTGCTGATAAAACGATTAATATTGCTTTTTTAAATTTATCATTTATTTTAATTAAATCAAAGAATAATATTATAATAATATAGCTAATAAAAAGCATATATAAAGAATAATTTGGGATATATAGATTTATATTTATCCATTTTAAAATATTTAATAACTTAATAAACAAATTACCTAAAATTAGGACAGCATATAAAATCATCTGACTCTTTACCAAAGAAAATATTATAAATGTTATCAAAGAAAAAATTGTGATAAAGGCTACTAAATATGAAACAAACAAATTAGTTATAACAGAAAATATTGATACATAACCACTTAAGAATAATATAATAGGCATTGAAAATATAAACGCTGATAGATTAATAGCTATCCTTTTATCCATTTTCTGTTTTAAAACAGGAGTTAAAATAATTATACCAAAGGTAGAAACTATCGATAATATAAAGCCGATATCATAAATGATGTAAACATTAGTTGCAGTCATTATAATAAAAGTCGTAACTAATATATTTAATGAATTCGGATATTTTTTTAAAGTTTGAGCTAATGTAACAAATAAAATCATTATAAAGGCCCTAACTGCAGAATGAGAAAAATTAGCTAACACAATATAACTATAAGTAAAAAACAATAGAGCAAAATATCTTACCTTAAAATTGGATGAAAAAAGTATCACTGTAAATAGTGCTAAAATTCCAAGATGACTTCCTGATACAGCTACTATATGACTTAAGTTTAATTCCCTCAAAACATCTTTAGTATATTCTTCTAAACCCTCTGTATCACCTGATAAAAATCCATTTATTATAGCTCCTGCTTCTTTATCAATTTTAATTAAATTCCTTTTAAAATTATCACTCATTTTATATAGACTTATAAAAAAATTGCGTTTAGTTCCAATCTTTTTAAATTCTATTACTTTTAAATAGGCATTAATGTTTTTACTAAATATCTTATTATAATTAATATCAGTAATAACTGTTCCCGTAAATATTATTTCATCTCCTACAGATAAATTTTTATTATTATCAAAATATAACTTAAATGTATATTCATTGTTTTTAACAATACAACTTTTACTATCTAATGAAATCTTAGTTACAACTCCTATATATTTTTTTTGATCTTCTATACTTTTTAATTTATTTTTAAAAGAATAGAAGGAAATAAAAGCTACAAATACACCTAATAATAGAAAAAGTATATAGATATGAGAATCTCTTTTATAAATGATCATATAAACTAAAAATAGTGCAACAGCTGTTGCACCTAAAATTAGTCTATACTCTTGTAAAAAAAATAGTATGCCCAAAATATATGGTATAACAATCCTTATCAATATACTTTTAAACATACTCTACCTCTAATGTTTTTTAGCATTTCCAATATATCTAAGATCTGCTTCTATATTTATCATATGTGCATTTCTATTATAATTAATGTTTATATTTTGTGGTTCTCCATCATCTTGATGTATTTTAAGGTAGTGATTTAATATTTCTGAAGCTATGTTTTCCGAAACATTATCATATACTAAAAAGTATTCCTTTTCTGGTATTTGCAATGATAAATGATATACTCCATCCTTTACAGTTCTAGTTTCTCTTGATTCATTAAACATATCATCGCCTCCTACGTTAATAGCTATTTAAAGTATTAACATATTTTTTCTCATTTATACAAATAAAGAGGATGTTTTAACATCCTCCAGGCTGTTGAAAAAGTTATATATTGATTAGCCCTATGAAGGATTTCTTGGGCATTCGTTCATTTCGCTAATCAATTCTAAGCTTTTCTTTGTTTGAAAAGTCCTACCCTCGCGATGCCATC
>NZ_JAIHAO010000078.1:0-6627 GCF_020054765.1 Caloramator sp.
GTGAGTTTTGCTAAGTTGAGAACAAGAAACGCCTTTTTCGACATGCTCTTTAACAACGTTGGCCTTTAACTCTGGAGGGTAAGACTTCACAAAAATCACTTCTTTTAAGAATTTAATATTTATATCTATTTTACTACTTTGCCCCTCAAAATCCCAAATCTCATGAGGACCACTTGTGAATCACTATTTATTTAACCTATTAAAGTTAATTTATGCAAAGGACGATATAATGATAGAAAAGATTAGAGAAGTAGCAAAAAATTAATGGATTAAAGGGGTGAATTAACAATGTCAATAACTTAAAAAAATAAGGAATGAAAAAAATTGGTAAGTTAAATAGAGGTATTGAAAAAAGAACACTAGGAGAAAGCAAAAAGTTATCTGAACGATTTATTGTATACATGTTTGAGTAGTGTTACAACTTTAGAGGGGAACCCCCGTTTATCTTACTGCTACTATATTAGTACGCTGTCATCTCTTTCCAGAATAATAATTAAAAGATTAAAAGACTGATTTTTAGCACTATTTTTTAAGTTCCATATCTATACATATTATGCAAGAGGGTAATTACACTTACTAAACAAAAAGTAATTCTTTTCATTAACGTTCATCTTGATTAGCCTTTGGTATTGGTAATAGAATTGATGATAATCACATGAAATAGGGTGAGAGAATAGATAGCAATTAGAAATGCCTTCCATCATATATGAATATAACATAGGATTTGTAGAGGGTTGTGTGAATAAACTAAAAGCTATTAAAAAAATGATGTATGGAAGAAACAAATTTGAGATGTTGAGGCAAAAGGTTCTTTTTCTTAAGGATAAGGGATAGAGATCAACAATCATCAGAGAGAACCAGTATTATATTAGCCATAGCAATAAATTAATTAAATAGTTAACTTACAGCTTGAAAAATGTTCAATAATAATGTGGCATTAATTTGAAAATATTATTGTGGGGTGATTTTATGAAAAAGGGGACAGTGATTTTATTATTTTTGGTAGTAGTAACATTATTGGGAATAAATATATTTTTTAATTACAAAACATATGAAACTTTTTCTGATAAAAATTATATTAATTCAGATGAATTACTTGAAATAAAAGAGATATTATCAAAATATAATGAAAACGAAAGTAACTACATTAGAAGTCAGAATGATGATAAAATATTTCAAAAATCTATAGAATTGTTAGAAAAAGGAGATATTTTAAATGCCAACAATTATTTTATCAACTTCATTTATAAAGAAAAAGATAAATACCAATATATGGAAAAATATGCTAAAAGTTTTGTCGATGCACTAAAAAATATTTCCGATATATCAGTAAAAATAAATTTTCTAAATGATTATATATCATTTTTATATTCTCAATATCCAACGATAGAATCTGAAAATATAGATAACTTATCCAACTTAATATTTGAACTAGAAAATATATTAATAGATTACAATAATAAAATTGAAGAATATAATTTTCAAGAGAGTGAAACTATCTCTAATAATCAAATAAAAGATTATATTAATAATATTCTAGAAGAACCCGTTAATAATTTTACCGAATATCAAGATAGAAGAAATACCATAAATAATTATTTATACGAAGGTTTTACAGATGAAATAACTTTGGAAAAAGTTAATCAATGGGAAGAAAAGTGGAACAATTATTTTTCTATTTTCGATTTAATCGAACAGTCAAAAAAATATTTAGAAGCTTATTACAATCAAAAAGAGAATAATGAAATATATTTAACAAAAGCAAACGAACTAAAACTAACTTTGATATCTTATTTGCCTCTTTTGAAAGCTAATGAAACAGAATCAATTAAAATAATAAATGAATTCGTTGATTATTATGACACTTTATTGATAAAAAAAGAAGAAGAAATTTATGAATCTTTAAAAGCTGAATATAATGAAATAATTGAATGTACTAATTGCAAATTTTCTGTGCTTATTGATGAATTAAATAATCTGAGAAATGAGCTAGGCAATAAATATATAAATTTGAACTCAGAGAACTACAAAATAAAATTTGAAGAACTTAACAAAGAAATAAACTATAAAATTCAAGAATTTCAAAAAAGTCTTTACAATGCCTATCAAATATATGCTCTAAAGAATTTGGAAAATTTCTTTAATACTGATTATGGTTTAAATTTTGAGAGCGAAGAAGCAAGAGAAGCTTTAGAAAAATATTTAGGTGATATAGATACAAATTTACTAAAACAAGATGTAATGATGATATATAATGAAGCTTTTTTAAAAATATATGATAAGTTTAATACAGAAGAAAAAATATCAGCAAGTAAATACTTGTTATATTCCGACAAAAAATCATTGGATGATTTTTAAGGGGTTATTAAAATGAGAAATTTAAAAATAATAATTATATTAATATTAATACCAACATATTCTTTTTCCGTAATGTTTAGTGAAATAGAAACTACACAAAATACAATTAGTATATTATCAAACTCAGTAAGAATGATTAAAAATGAAGGAATATATAATGCTTCACAATATCCAAATTACTTGATTAATCAATCTTATATTAATAACATTAACAAATACAAAGGAAATTTAGCAGAAAATATAATGGATCAATTTTTTGCAAAAGATGATTGGAATAGAATAATTCCATCTTTAAATAATAATGGTTTTGATGGATTATATATAAAATATAAAGATGGAATACCTGTAGATATAATAATTTCAGAATCAAAATATGGTTCTTCGAAATTAGGAAACACTTTAAATGGAAAACAAATGAGTTCAAGTTGGATAAAACATAACATAAGCCAACTAAAAAATGAATTTTCAAAAATAAAGTTTGATCCAAATATTGATATAAAAAAAGCTAGTGATAGTTTCGAACTTCCACTTTCAAATGGTAAAAGAATAAACGTATATAAAATAAATAATAGTCTATATATAAAAGATACTCAAAATGTAGAATTGGCTAAAAAATCAATTAATAATCATATAAAATTTTTTGATGGTATTGAAAAAGGGAACAAAGATTATAAAAGAAGATTATTCAATTTTAGTTTTGAAAAAAATAATGATGTTATATTAACAATTACAGATATGGATAACCAAAAAATAACCCTTTTAATAAAAGAAAATTTTAATTCCCTTCCTTATTCAAATAGAACTGCAATTAAAAATGGGATAATTAAAAATGATGCAATTGAACTTATGAAGAAAGGCTACGATAGAAATTCTGCTTATAATGAAGCCGCTAAAAAATTCGAAAATAGATTAAAAAATAAAGAGTTATATTTATATAACTCTACAGAAATATACAGAATAAATCCCTTATTAACTGACGCTTTAAAAATAGGAATCTCTTCAATAGGGATATCATTAGTTGAAGAACTATTAATCAGTTATATAACAAACGAAGAAATAAATTGGAAAAGAACTTTTATAAGAGCTGGAGGCATTGGCGCTGTCGAAACGTCATTTGAGTTGTATTCTAGATATATAAAAAAATTAAGTTTTTTAAAAACAAATATGTATATAATAGCAGGGATAACAGCTTTAGATTTGATTTTGAGTGGTTTTTATGGAGATCTAAATGAAGAAAAGCTTTTAAATACTTCAATTTCATTGGCAGGTACCATAGGGTTTGCTTTATTAACTCAAATTGCTGTAAATAGCAGTTTAATGGGTATAGCTTATACCTTTGGTACCACTTCAACGGGAATAGCAATATCATCATTGTCTGGAGCTGCAGCTACAAACGCTTCATTAGCATGGTTAGGTGGTGGAGCATTATCAGCAGGTGGAGGTGGAATGGCAGCTGGTGCTGCTTTAATCAGTGGAGTAACATTAGGTATTCTGTTTGTTGTTCCTTTGGCTTATACAGGATATAACTATTTTAATAATAAAGAAGCTGATGAACTAATAAGAAAAGATAAAATTCAATATTTATATCAAAAATATAATTATATTGACTGAAATAACAAGATTTTAAAAAGAAAAGGTTCACACATGAAATTAGTGGGCAATTAAACTGGAATTAAATTAAGTTAACCACGGGCAATAAAGAATAAAAGAAAAACTTAGCTGCATAATGTAATCGAAAATCTTTTTAAGTTCAAGAGATAATTCGTTGGCTTGAATTATGTCAAGATGTTGATATTAAATCAATTCATCAATTCCAACTTTATCTTTAATGGTAGGTAAAGTTTTCTTGCTCCGGTTTCTGAAGGTACCGTCATATCCTTTGAAACGTAAAAGTCTAATATTCTCTAAAACCTATGTTGGGTTGTATTATACTTTTTAGCTATCTCAGCAACCGTCATGTGATTGTACAACTCGAGGATAAACGCTTCAAACAATAAGGTGAATCCAGAGTTTTTATACGAGGGGGTTAAAAGAGTTGAAAAAAGCAGGAATATTTTTATTGGTAGTCGTGGTAGCTATGTTAATTATATTGTCTTCTTGTGTAACACAACCGGAAGTCCCAGAGGAAGCATCATCAGAGGGAGTAGCCCCAGAGGAAGGCACATCTGAGGAAGGAGAAGTAGATATAATAGTTGCAGTAGGAATAGAAGGGCTAGACATATTCGATGTAAGTGATCCAACAAATCCAGAGCATTTGTCTCATTTGAAAAGTGTATCAATTGCAAATGATGCATTTGTAAACGATGATGTATTTGTGAAAAATGATTACGCATATGTGATAGATGGATATAATGGCTTGGTAATAGTAGACATAAGTGATCCTAGAGATCCAAAAGAAGTGAGTCATTACGACACAGCATGGGATGCAGAAGATATTTATGTAAACGACAATTACGCATATATTGCAGATGGATTCGGTTTTGAAATAATAGAAATAAGTGATCCTAGAGAGCCAAAAGAAGTGGGACATTACGACACAGAAGGTTGGGCACAAGGTGTTTATGTAAAACAGAGTTACGCATATGTAGCTGATGGTGATAATGGGTTGGTGATAGTAGATGTAAGCAATCCTATAAATCCAATAAAAGTAGGTTATTATGACACAGCAGCTTGGGTATTGAATGTTTATGTAAAAGATAATTACGCCTATGTGGCAAATGATGAGAATGGCTTGTTGATAGTAGACGTAACTAACCCTAGTGCCCCTAAAGAAGTGGGACGCTACGACACGGCGAATGCATGGGATGTTTATGTAAAAGAAGATTATGCATTCGTGGCAGATGGTGATAATGGGTTGGTGATAGTAGACGTAACTAACCCTAGTGCCCCTAAAGAAGTGGGACATTACGACACACCCGGTTTGGCAGAGGATGTTTATGTAAAAGGCGATTATGCATATATGGCTGATGAGTGGAATGGATTAATAGTATTAGACATAAGTAACCCTTCAGATACAAAAAAAGTGGGGCATTGCAACACCGGAGGCCGGGCACAAGGGGTTTCTGTAAAAGATAATTACGCGTACGTGGCGGATGGATACAATGGTTTAGTGATAATAGACGTAAGTGAGCCTGGTGTTCCAGAAGAATTGGGGCATTACGATACAGCAACAGGTTCAGCATATGATGTTTATGTAAAAGATAATTACGTATTTGTGGCTGATGAGTGGAATGGCTTGGTGATAATAGACGTAAGTGAACCTCTAAATCCGCAAAAAATTGGGCATTACCATTACTACAAGTATGGTTTGACAGTAAACGATGTTTATGTAAATGGTGACTACGCTTATGTGTCAGATTGGTATAATGGGTTGATAATAATAGACGTAAGCGACTTAACCAATCCCCAAGAAGCAGGACGTTACAACGCATTAAGTGCAGTCGGTGTTTTTGTAAAAGATGAGTACGCATATCTGGCAGATTTATATAATGGTTTGGTAATAATAGACGTAAGCGACCCAAACAATCTGAAAGAAGCGGGAATTTGCGACACTAAAAATGCAGAGGCTGTTTTTGTAAAAGATGAGTACGCATATGTAGCTGATGGTGATAATGGTTTGGTGATAGTAGATGTAAGCACTCCTAATAGCCCTAAAGAAGTGGGACATTACGGCTCATCATTTGCAATGGATGTTTTTGTAAAAGATGATTATGCATTTGTCGCAGATGGATATAATGGCTTGGTGATAGTAGACGTAAGTGATCCAACGGATCCGCAAAAAGCGGCGACTTTTGACACAGCGGGTTATTCAAATGGTGTTTATGTAAAAGGTGATTACGCGTACGTAGCAGACGGAGATAATGGCTTGGTGATAGTAGACGTAAGTGACCCTGAGTATCCTACTCTTGCAACTGATATGCTGTGGCTTACATTTTATGGTATTAGCGGCAATTGATTTTTTATAACACGTACCAAATTTTTATAAAAAATATAATGACTAATTAATAAACCAAAAAACTATCCCCAAAGTTTTTGTCTTTTCCCCATTTATTGTGGATAGGTTTTTAAAAAATAAGCGGTAATAGCATCGTTATTAAGGTTCTCAGACAATTATGTAAGGGAAGAGTATATAAACAAAGTGGAAGGGGTGATACGAATGACAAAGATAGGAGCCTCATTATTTGAAGAAGGCGTGGAAAAAGGGAAAAGAGAAGGTGAAAGAGAATTTGAAATTAGATTACTAAGCAAAAGATTTGGCAACCAATTAAC